>NZ_JAKUFQ010000025.1:0-62858 GCF_022663475.1 Bacillus cereus group sp. BfR-BA-01382 | reverse complement strand
TTTGTTTCCTCCTTATATCCTTGTAGCTCACCATATAATAAATTATAATTAAATTAATTTTAATATAGTTTAACACAAATCGTTCACTTTAGTTAATTTTAATTTAATTTATTTAAATATAATTTAATAATCCTTGAGGAGATTTTCATTATGGAAAATATAGATATTGGTAAAAAAATTGAAAAACAAAGAAAAGAAAAAGGTTTAACTAGTAAAGAACTAGCAAAGATGGCCGATATTACACCATCTATGTTAAGTCAAATTGAGCGTGGGTCGGCTAACCCTTCTATTCAAACATTAAAAGTACTTGCTAAAGCTCTTGATGTTCCAACATTTAGCTTTTTACTTGAAGATACAAATACAGACGATTTAATTGTACGTTCCCATAAACGAAAGAAAATGATTATCGATAATTTATCATATGAAATGCTTTCACCTGATTTCACTGGAAATTTAGCAACAGCAATTATGACCGTCCCGCCTAATACAGCTTCATCAGAAAATGTGCTAGAACATAAAGGAGAAGAATTAGCATTTGTCTTAGATGGGAAAATCACATTATATTTAAACGAGGAAGAATACGTATTAGAAACTGGTGACAGTGTAAAGATACCTGCTTATTTAAAGCATAAATGGGTGAATCATTTTGAAAAAAACGCGATAGTTTTATTTTCTGTTACTCCGCCGATTTTTTAATGTATAAATAAAAACAGGATGGTTCTTATAAAATGCGGATTATCCTGTTTTTATTAAATAAGAAAGTGAAATTTTTGTTAAAAACTTAACAGTTGGACCCAATCCGAACAATCCTCCTAAAAACATATTTACAACTGAAACTATCCCTCCCATTGATGCTAACGTATCATGAGTCAGATTCATCCCACCACTACCAGAGGCACTTGTAATATTCACATAAAAATAAGAAATACGTAAAAATTAATTGATTTTTCAGAATTTTGTTGAAAAATATGGTAAAATCACTCTTATACTTCTTCTATTTTGTTATTATAGAAATAATTAAATTAGGATACTTTTATCGGATGGGGGAATATATAATGAGTGTGTTATTAAAAGGGCATGAACAGATTGTCAACGAATTAAACATTTTATATCAAGTAATGGTAGCGGAGCAATTAATTGAAGCGAAACAATTAAAAGAAAAAATAGAGAAACAGATTAATAAAATTGAAGCTGATCAAAATCTATCGCTTTACTACTCCCTACTAAACTTTAAATATAAGGTCCTAACCGATTGGACAAACATTAAGTATGATACTTTTAGTCAAATTGTTCGTTTAGACAATCCAATAACTGAAGACTTTATTACTTATTATTATCACTTTTTTAAAGCTGAACATGCTACCATTATTGGAAATTATGATGAAGCAAAAAAAGAATACGAAAAAGCTGAATCCCTTTTAAAACATGTACCAGGCGAACTAGAAGAAGCTGAATATAAATATAAATTTGCTATATTTAATCACCATACAAACAAACCACTTACAGCAATCAATTATGCAAATCAAGCTAAAGAGATTTTCTCAAAATATCCACGTTATGAAATTAAAATAGCTCTATGCGAAAACATTTTAGGCTCATGTTCTGTTTATTTAAAACAATTCGAACAAGCCGAAGAGAACTATAATTCAGCAATCAATATTTTACAAAAGCTGAAAGACGATACACTAATCTTAAAAGTTCGAAATAACTTAGGTTGGCTCTACTCTTCTCAAAATCTATCAACCCTTGCTATTAGACATCTTACAATAGTTACAAACAAATTACCTAAACACCTAAAAGCCAATTTTCTACAAGCCAAAGAACATTTTATTTTAAATGAAAAAGAACTTGCAAACCATTGGGTTCAAAAAGGCTTAGAAATTTGTAATGAATTAAATAATCAAGAATATAAACACCATTTCACTATCTTAAAAACACAACACACTGGTATTCTAGACGACTTAGAAAACGCAATCATTGCAGGCACTACATATTTTAACAGTAAAGAATTATACGATTATGCACAAGAATATTACGAATTATTAGCAGTAGAATTTCATAAAGTGAATAAAATAGAGAAATCTCAAAAATATTTTTTCAAAACTTACGAAGCAAAACAAAAATTATTAACTAAGGAGGCACTAAGATAATGAAAAAGATTAGTTTAGCTATTTTAACCTTTACATGCATACTTGCTTTTGGATTTAATAATTTTACTGAAAGTCAACAAGCAAAACAACTTCCAAAATGGGATACAGATAAACAAGAAACACATGCAGACCTATAGAAATCTAAAAACCCCTAATAAAGGGGTTTTTAGATTTCTACAATATAATGATTTAGCATATGATGAAGAAATATGCTTATAAAAGATAGCCATACACAGATACTCTCTGTACATGGCTATTTTTTATTTTTTCGACACTAACAAAATCCCTAAACTAATAATACAAAAGCTCATTATTTGCTGTGCTGATAGACCAAACAGAACCGAATTTTGTTCACTAACAAGCGAAATAATGATTTGAGCAAACCCCTCAATAATTAGAAAAACACTTATATTCTTTCCATTTCCAAGCCTTTCATTTTTCATCCATAAAAAGCCCATTATACAAAGAGCAAGGATGATCTCATATACGAAAATAGGGTGATATAAAAGTTTAGATTCATATATTTTTATTCCCCATGGTAGTGTCGTTTGTGCGCCTACTTCATGATGTAATAGAAAATAAAAGATAATACTCACACACAGACTAAAAGGCAATACATCAAGTAAAATACGAAGCGAAAATTGCTCCTTTTTACTTTTCCAAACAATGTATACACTCGCAATTACGCATCCTACTACAATATGTTGCATACTCCCAACAGCTAATATTGCTTGCACTGGCGCCCCCAAAGCCCATACAGGATTTAAAATTACTGGCGCAAACTTCCATACAAATACGATGATAAGAAAAGCATTTGTTACGGCATCCATCATTTTTTCATATGATACATTTTGATGCCTCATCTTTCGTTTCATCAACATAAATCCAAATAGACTTCCAATTATAAGAGATATGGGTTGTAACCTCACGATCCACTCCATCGTCACGAAATCTCCTTTTAATTCTCAATCAATTTCTTAAATTTCTTTTCTAATTGATCTGGTGGTAATACACCTCGTACATGATCTACTATGATTCCATCTTTATTAACAAAAAATGTCGTCGGTAAAGAGAATACTTTATAATCTAGTCCAGCTACTCCGTCCATATCTAGTAGAACAGGAAACTCAAACCCATAGCGATTAGCAAATGCGCTTGCTTCTTGTACTGGGTCACTAACAGTTGCATTCACCGCAAAAATTTCAACATCCTTTTTATATTTATCATACATATGAACTAAGTCAGGTGCCTCCATTTCACACGGCCCACACCATGATGCCCAAAAATTAATAATATACGGTTTTCCCTTGGCATCATTTAACGACTGCAACTTTCCGTCTAATCCTTTTAATGTGATGCCAGGTGCTTTAAAACCTACTTGTGGTAATACTTCTTTCTCTTGTAACTCTGCTTGCTTTGCTTTTCTTTCCTTTTCTTCTTTCTTTGAATTATAAAAGTTAACCCCCGCCCAAACGAGAGCACCTACTAGTATAATAGCAATTAGTTTCTTCACTTTTCTTCCTCCTCATTTTTAAAAGCCTGTAAATCCACCGAATAGACGAATAAAGAATGCTGTAATTTTCGTCATTTGATTTGTATACAATAAAATACCTGTTACAATCATCATTCCACCGCCAATTTTCATCATGACATTCGCATATGTAACAATCCATTTTACCTTCCCAATAAAGAATGCCATCACGAAAAATGGAACCGCAAACCCAAGAGTATACGCTGTAATATAAAGAAGTGCCCCTTCAGGATTCGTCGCGCCAAGCATGAGTACAGCTGAAAATATCGGTCCAACACATGGCGTCCAACCCGCTGCATATGTCATACCGACTAAAATCGAGCGAATATATCCAGTCGATTTACTTCTATACTGCACCTTTTTCTCTGCCATAAGCCACTTAGGCTGAAACAAGCCCGTCATAAATAGCCCCATTAAAACAATAAAAATCCCACCAATTTGTTGAATCAATTTTTGGTTAGATGAAAATGTTATTCCAATCCAGCTTACCGATAAACCTAACGCGTAAAATATAACCGAAAATCCGATCATAAAAAATATGGTATGTATAATCGCTGATTTTTGCATAATCCCACGATTTTCTTTTAAATCTTGGATAGACACACCTGTAATATAAGATAAATAAGATGGATATAACGGTAAAGAGCACGGTGATATAAATGACAATACTCCCGCCCCAGCCACAAGCCAAATTGTTAAATCTGCTGCATTCATTTTATTCCCCCTAAAACACTACAATAAGTAGTGTTTATTCTTAAAAAAAAGAGGCTATATGCACTCTCCGACAATAAGTACAACCGACATACAGAATAAACCTACTGTTACATATACCGAATTCGTATGTAACGGAATAGTAAGCTTAACAACCTTTTCATTTAACACTTGCTCGATTCGTAAATTTATTGCTGTTTTTGCAAATGAAGCGGTAACACATCGATTTTCCATTGTCTTTATTTTAATTAATTTTAATAACGCGCTACCTAACTCAAATGAAGATTCCATTTTTTGCATCGCATATTTATCAGCAGCTAGCTCCTGATACGTATGATATCGCTGTAACAACCCTTTTAATATCGGGATGTACATCATTCCTTCTGCTAATAACGTAAAACAAAATAATTTTAGCGGATCCCAATTCTTTTGATGATATTCTTCATGGAAAATAATTGCATCAATTTCTTCATCTGAAAACGTCTGAAGCAAACCTTCCGACATGACAACTTTCGGACGGAATAATCCAATTGTAAATGCCGCAACTTCCGTAGTCGGCAATATATATATTTGTTTTCCTTTTCGGATGAAAGGGATAAGTACTTTTTGTAATTTTTTACTATAGAAAAATTGTCGCCAAATTCTTTTGCACACGATTAATATAGTAAGTAATAATAATCCAGCGATTATAATACGAATCAGCGATAATTCTTTCATATGTTTTTCTAACTGGAACAAGCAAAAATTTGAAAGAAAGAACATCTTATTTTGAAACAGAAATGGATATGTAACGTAATACACTAACATACTGAAAAAGAGGGTACTAACAATTACTGCTAACAATACGATTTTACGCATTTGCCATTTCATTTCATTAATCCTCTTTTTTTAACTGACTCAATTTGTCTTCTAACTTTTTTATTAAAGTCGGATCAGCCTGCTCTAACTCATCTAACATATGATTTACAACTAAATCTCCAAATTCCCCCATCAATTCCTGTGTCATTTTCTTCGTTTGCTTGGATAAGAATTCTTCTTTTGTTTGTACAGCACGATATATGCCACTTCTTTTTACAATCTGTTTTTCTAAGTGTAACTTCTCTACTAACCTGTTCATAACTGTCATAACAGTGTTAAAATTCACAGGCGATTCTTCACTTAATTTCTGCTGCACTTCTTTAATCGTAATACCTTTGTTAGACCAAACAATCTCCATAATTTTCGCTTCAAGCGGTCCAAAGAAATGATTTAACCCGTGCTCATTTAATTTATAGTTTTGAGTAAACATAGTATGACTCCTTTCACACTACGAATTGTAGTACAAATTAAATAAAAGGTCAAACACGAATGAGATACACTAAAATTCACTACTTATAAATACGTACGCCATTCCATTAATTATAAGCCTAACTTATCTCCAAATGTATCAAAAAGATACTGCTCTAATATTTGTACACTAAACTTCTCATTACGCCCAAGTGCAAATAATTCCCGATCTTTCGCTACGATAGTATCTAACGGAATAGCTACATTATCCACTATTTTTGTAATTTCAATTATATTACTTTTTACATTTACTTCTGTTTTAAATTCAACATTTTCTAACACTATATGTGAACGTCTTCCTGATGCAAAAAAAGTAAAATTAGGATTTTTAACAACGCCAATTTCAGTCTCTAACGCATATAAATAGTGAAAAATTACATCTCTGTGCCCATCTTTTATTATTTTTTCATCCTTCTCATCGTCTAAGTATTCTTTCAGCTTCGTTGTAAATTCAAATCGAAAATCCACTTTTTTCACGCTCCTTCTTTGTATTTCATATTAAATAAATATATTGAAATAATTTTACCATATTGTAATACAACTTCCTATTAAAAGTAAAAACTGTTTTGGAAAATCGCTATTATTTCCGATTTCCTTTTAAAATATAAATATAAATTCAATATGAATTAATACTTCATTATATCTATTTAAACATATTTTTCCATTTTTTGAAACATTAGTATGAAATATTATATATCAATGAATGGTTTCTAATTCACTGATATATATAATCAGTGTTTTCTTTACTATTCCGATATACTTAAGCTACATTTTCTAATTATTGATTACATTACAGAAGGAATGTAACTCTCTTCTATCGAATTTTTATATAACAAAAATGATTAGGTGGTGCTTTACTATGAAATTAGCTGTCATTGGTGGCGGTGATTTACAAGATTCAAATCACTTGCCTATTAATGAACGCCTTATAGAATTAACAAATAAACAGTATCCAAAAGTATTGTTTATTCCAACGGCAAGTCATGATGATGAAAGCTATATAAAATTATTTTTAGACACGTTTGAAAAACAATTACATTGTGAAGTACAAATTTTACGTACTACAACAGATTCACCTTCTAAGTATGAAATAGACGAGATGATTCATTCAGCCGATTTAATTTATCTAGGTGGCGGGAATTATATTTATATGTTTACGCAATGGAAAGAACATAGACTCGATGAAAAATTATTATTGGCTCTGCAACAAGGAACACTTATTGCTGGTTATAGCGCTGGTGCTATGTGTTGGTTCACGTCTAGTATCCGATCAGATTATGAAGGTTCTGGTTATATAGAGAGTAACGGATGGGGGATTGTTAATAAAAGATTTTGTCCACATTATAATCAATTAAATAGAATGAACGCCTTCCATTCCTTTTTACAAAATCATCAAGGGAATATAGAAGGAATTGCACTGGAGGATAATTGCGCTTTATATATTACAGAGGAATCCTTTGAGATTATCGGTGAACCAGAAAAAGCGTGGGAGTTTTATATGAGTGATAAAACACTCATTAGACAACATTTTGATATAACTTTAAAAAGCTATTTGTAAACCTGCACCTACAAAAAAATGTCCCTAAGTCAAATAACTTAGAGACATTTTTTCTATTTAACTAACTAATCGTGTAATTCGTTTCTTTTGCCATGAAAGCTTATAATATGCATACTGTAGTATTAAGCTGACAATAAATGCTGCTGGATACCCGATCCAGATCCCTTCTATTCCAAGACTTGTATGGTAAGAAAGATAATATGCTACGGGTACTTCCACAAGCCAAATTGAAACAACTCCAATAACAGTTGGCCAAAGTACTGTACCACTCGCTCGCATTGTCGCACTAATAATTTGTGCATGACCGAAAATTAAATAACTCCATAACGTAATCATAACTAAGCTATGAGCAATTTCAATTGTAGTTTGACTCGTTAAAAATAGTGATAAAATGTCTCTTGAGAATAAGTAAATAAGAGCTATTAACACACCACCGATGACGTAGTTCATAATAATTCCGACCTTCACAACTTTCTGCAATCGATCAAATTGATTCGCCCCAATTGATTGTGCTGCAAAAATAGAAACTGTAATACCAAGGCTAACTGCTGGCATTTGTACATAACTTGCAACTTGATTCACAACTCCGTAAGCAGCTGTTGCATCCGAACCGTAACGATTTACAAACGCGATTACAGCAATTTCAGATAATGAAACTAATATCATATTAATACTCGCTGGAATACCGAGCCTTAGCAATAGCTTTAATAACTCCCCATCCATTCGAAGGTATTTTCTAACCGTGCTGTCTAGTTGTAATGGGTGATTTTTCTTCTTTAAATACAAAAGCATGACAATAAACGTAATAACTGTAGATATAACAGAGGCATAGGCTGCTCCATACACATCTAATTTCGGAGCTCCTAACCATCCAAAAATAAGAATTGGTAATAAGATCATATTTAGCGCTGTACTTACAATTAAAAAGTAAAATGGCGTTTTAGAATCTCCTGTACCTCTCATAAATGTTGTGTATGCGAAATATAAAAATAATACTGGCATCGATATAAATAAAATTCGTGCATAATGTACACTTATTTCAATAATATTTTCTGGCGTTCCCATTAGACGCATAATATCCATCGCAAAAATACTGCCTATTATCGCCAACACAACTCCAATAATAAAGGTAAATGTCAGCGTCGTACCAACGATAGCTTTTAAACGATCTTCGTTTTTAGCACCAAACGCCTGACCAATTAAAATAGAGCTTCCTGAACCGATACCAATTACAAATGAAACGAGCAAGAAAAATAATGGGAAGAATGCTGATATAGCCGCTAAATCATTAACTCCAAGCCATCTTCCTACTACTACCATACCAAATAATTGTCCAACTGATTGTAGTACATTACTTAATAATAATGGTACTAAAAACATCGACATCGATTTCCAAATCGGTTTACTCTCACTTTCCAACTTATGTGACTCCGCACCTTCTTTATTGTTATCTGCAGGTGGTTTCAAATTTCATTTCTCCTTTTATTAAAAATCAATTTTCAATATCTATCTCTTTGTATAGTTGTTATAATACTGTGCTTCTATTCACTTTCTTTTCGTATGATTATAACTTCACCCAATATTGACTTCCATCGGCTGTTCGATCTAAAAATCCATACTCGATTAAATATCTTCTTAAAGTTACGAAATCAGGGTATACATTTTCTATCACTGTATTTACTTCTTTTTCAGTATACTTTTTATTACTATCAAACTTCTTTACTAAATGACGTAATATAATTAATTTACGCTTTTGTTTTTTCGGAAATTTAGAAAGAGGTCCATCTAATCCTTCTGTAAAATGAGCTTTTAATACTTCATCATTTTCTTCTTCCGTAATATTGTATCGATCATCCACCATCGTTGCTGTTCTATGAATTGGTACAAATTTCGTTTGTACTTTTGATTTTTCTTCTGATAATTCCATTAGAGCTAAAAATACTTTTGCTTGCTTCATTTTCTCTCGCAGTGTAAATCGATGATTACGAATTGTTGATGTACTTCCGCCATCCAACTCTTTTACAATTTCTTTATCATTCAGTCCCATATGGAAAAACTGAACCATTTTCTTTTGTAAATCCGTTAAACCAGTAAATTTCTTATCCATATTTAACAAATAATCAAACATAGACGTATGCTCATTTTGAATATGCAATCGGACGAACTTCTCTGCTTCATACAAAACTTGATTATCTTGATAAATAACACCTTTAATAAATGTTTCACCACAAGCTAAGCAAATGTACTCCTCTTTTTCTCCATCAAACACATACCCTTTCTTTAATTCCTCTATTGACGCATCCCAAAACTTCTCTGAAATACCACTCATACTAAACACTCCTTCAAAATGTTTATTCAAAAACCAAACAAATCACTATAACGTTTATTACCACTTCACCATCTTATCATAACACAAACAAACATTTCAACATTTCGTTTACCCATTTTATAAACTTTTATAAAAACATCTACCGAAAGGGTTTAATACAACGAAAAGCGAATGTGTTTATAGAAATTCATTTTATATGATGTGGATTAGAACATGGATATTCTTCAAGACTCTTGGTTTACCGTTAAGCAAATTGCACAGAATACATATGCGATTAGTGAATATGGAACCGGTATTCATCCATTACAAAACTTCAGTATTCAATTTCAACTACAAAAAAGATGTTTCCGTATAAGAAAACACCTTTTACTTTTTATCCCACATTTAAGGGCAGTAAGACTCCCACATCAAAATTCAGCGGAAGCAAAGAAGTTAAATGAGGGCGGGCTGCCCTTAAAAGCCCGATTGGTGAGGGCTAATAATCAGTTGATTAAAGTTTCAATTTATATATTCTATTTACAGTCTCTACTAAAACCTTACTTGCTTGTACAAATGTATGCTTTCGATTTCTATCTTCAACAAATTTATTAGCACAACTACTCATAATCATCATACAACTAATTATGACTAACACTATCTTTCTATTCTTGTAAGTCACTTCATGTCACTCCACTATTACAAAACTTCTTTTGAATTTATCCTATCAAGAAATTTTACATGAATAATAAAACGTGTGAATATGCAATTCTGCATATTCACACGTTTTATCACAATGTTATGATTTAATTTAGTTAAAGAACAAGTATACCGAGGTGACTAACTTGAAATTTAAAGCGAAAAAAAATCCATTCCACGTCATTTTCATTACTTTATTTCTAATTATTTTTTTCGTTTCGTTATTCTTCCAAAATGAAAATTCTATTTTTTTCACTCTCATGATGCTATTAAATATCGTGAATCTTTCTTCATTCTATTTCTCTCACTACAACGTAACGGAATCATCTCTTGTTGTAAAACACGGTTTCATACTTCATACTGAAATCCCATTTAAAGACATTCGCCATATTAAGTACTCTGGCAAAAAACTTCGTTCAAAAAAATGGACTAGGCAACAATTAGAAATTAATTATAATTTATTTGACTCAGTGACCACTTTCGTACCACAAGAAGAAGAAAAATTCATTTCACTCTTAAAAGAGAACTGCCCACAGATGAAAGTAATGAATACGCCTGCTAACAAATAATATATTTTGAAGCTTGCAGTATTGCAAGTAGATGAAACATAAAAATGAACATCAAAAAAGCCAAGATTCTATACTAAGAACCTTGGCTTTTTCTATTACTCTTTTGGAGCAATCATTTTCTTTGGATCTACAATTTCATCAAATTGCCCTTCTGTTAGTAGCCCAGATTGCAATGCTGCTTCTTTTAAAGTTAATCCCTCTTTATGAGCATACTTCGCAATTTTCGCTGCATTTTCATATCCGATATGTGGGTTTAGCGCTGTTACAAGCATTAGTGAACGATTCACATTTTCATTAATTACTTCTTCATCTGCTTCAATACCAACTGCACAATTGTCATTAAACGAAACAATTGCATCCGCTAATAAGTGAGCTGATTGTAAGAAGTTATAAGCAATAACAGGTTTAAATACGTTTAACTCAAAGTTACCTTGGCTCGCAGCAAATCCGATTGTTGCATCATTCCCCATCACTTGCGCTACAACCATCGTTAATGCTTCACTTTGCGTTGGATTTACTTTACCTGGCATAATAGAGCTTCCTGGTTCATTGGCTGGAATAATAATTTCTCCAAGACCACTACGTGGACCACTTGCAAGCCAACGTACATCGTTAGCGATCTTCATTAGATCTGCAGCTAATGCTTTTAATGCACCGTGAGTATATACAACTTCATCATGGCTCGTTAATGCATGGAACTTATTTGGTGCAGAAACAAATTGTTTACCTGTAAATTGACTAATTTCCTCTGATACCATCTCACCAAATTTAGGATGAGCATTAATACCTGTTCCAACCGCAGTTCCACCAATTGCTAACTCTTTCATATATGTATTGCTCTCTGCAATCATACGCTCTGTTTTTTCAAGCATACGGTGCCATCCGCTAATTTCTTGCCCTAAAGTTAACGGTGTTGCATCTTGTAAATGTGTACGACCAATTTTTATAATATGTTCAAATGCAGTTACTTTTTCTGCTAAAGTTCCTTTTAATTTCCTGATTGCTGGTAATACGTGATTTTCTACTGCGATTACACAAGCTACATGGAGCGCCGTTGGAAATGTATCATTTGAACTTTGTGACATGTTCACATCATCATTTGGATGAATATGTACGTCAGATCCATTCTCTTTCAAAATTTGATTCCCACGATTTGCAATTACTTCATTCACATTCATGTTTGACTGTGTACCACTACCTGTTTGCCATACGACAAGCGGAAAATGTTCATTCCATTTCCCTGCAATCACTTCATCAGCAGCTTCTACAATTGCTTCTGCTTTTTCTTCTGATAACTTTCCTAATTTTTGATTGCTAAGCGCTGCACTCTTCTTTAAAATTGCAAATGCTTTTACAATTTCAAGCGGCATTTGCTCTGTTCCAATTGGAAAGTTTTCTTTACTACGTTGTGTTTGTGCTGCCCATAATTTATCAGCTGGAACTTTTATTTCTCCTAATGTATCTCTTTCAATTCTGTACTCCATGTTTTCATCCCCTTGAAAATATAATACCTACATCTCTTATAATAACAGACTTTTTCTTAAATGATAAGAATTCTCACTCTTATATATAGATATTTTATATTTATTTTAAAAAATTCCTCTTGACCTAAACTTAAGTTTAGGCTGTATCCTTTCCATTGTAACCTACTATAACACTACTGGAGGAATTCAATATGAAAAAATATGCTTTTATAACAGGTGCGAATAAAGGAATTGGATATGAACTTGTTCGTCAATTAGCAGAAAAAAATTATCACGTATTTTTAGGTGCTCGTAATGAACAACTTGGACAACAAGCCGTAGACTCTTTAAATGTTTCAAACGTTTCCTATATTCAAGTAGATATTTCAAATTCACAATCCATTCAAGAAGCAACAAAGAAAATTCACGAAACGACTGACCATTTACATTTATTAATTAATAACGCAGGCATTGCATTAGACTTCAATACGCTACCTAGTGAATTAAATATTGAAACTTTACGCCAAGGATTTGAAGTTAACTTTTTTGGAACTTTCCAAATGATACAAGCCTTTTTACCATTATTAAAGAATTCAAGCAACAGTAAAATACTAAATGTAACAACTGACATGGCCTCACTAACAATGTTTGCTAATGGTGAAACACATCCAATCAATACACTAGGATATAATTCTTCCAAAACTGCTATTAATGCTTTAACATTAGCTTTTAGTAAAGAATTTGCTACTAACGGTCCAGAAGTATTTGGGATAACTCCTGGTTTTACAACTACTGATCTTAATGGAAATTCCCCTGGTGGCCATACAACTATTGAAAGTGCTAAAATTATTATTAAATATGCATTAAGTGAAACAAACTATAATGGTAAAATACTAAATAAAAATGGCATTATACCTTGGTAACAAAAGGATGAATGATATGTATTATACAATTGGGCAAGTCGCCAAAATGCAACACTTAACTATTTCTCAAATACGTTATTATGATAAACAAGGACTGTTCCCTTTTCTGCAAAGAAATGAAAAAGGAGATCGAGCTTTTGATGAAGAAGCACTCAAATACTTAGAAATGATTTTGTGTTTAAAAAACACTGGTATGCCTATTCAAAAAATAAAACAATTTATCGACTGGTCTATGGAAGGAGAATCTACCATCTTTCAACGGTTGGAATTAATGAAACAACAAGAGACCAATGTCTTACAGCTCATCCAAGACACTGAAAAAAACTTAAAAAAGATACAACAAAAAATTGCTAAATATGAGAATGAAGTAACTTCAGCAGATGCTATTACAAAATAAAAAATCACCTTCTACATATTGTAGAAGGTGATTTTTATTTTATGATGCTTGCTTTCCTTTATCTGCATCATCTACATACCAGATGAATTTGCCTGTATATCCGTAAATAACTGCTAAAATTAACGATACGAAGCTTAACCACATAAACGGAACGTATGAGAACGTTGCTACACCTAAAATACCCGCCATAAAAATACCATTATCAGACCATGGAACCATACCTGAAGTTAACGTTCCACCTACTTCTGAGTTACGCGCTAATACACGACGGTCTATTTTTAATTTATCATAGCTATCTTCCATAATTTTTGGTGTTAAAATTAGTGATACATACATCGCACAACCAAATATATTAGCTAAGAATGCCACGATTAATGTAGACAATGTTACATTACCTGCAGAATTTAATTTCTTCTCAAATTTTGATACGATTACTTTTAAAACACCTAGTTTTTCAAGTAATCCACCAAATCCTAAACCGAAAATAATAACAGCTACTGAGCCAAGCATGCCGTTAATTCCACCACGGTTTAATAACTTGTCAACAAACTCAACACCAGATTGAATTGAGAATCCGTTATAAGCTGTTCCAATCGCCTCTCCAAAGTTCATCCCTTGGAAAAGAGTTGCCCAAATTGCACCAATTAAAGCTCCCATTGCAATTGTTGGCATAGACGGTTTCTTCATCGCTAATAGAACGATAACAATGACCGCTGGAATAAGCATCCATATTTTAATATCAAATTGCTTTAATAAAGCTTCTTTTAAAAATTCTACTCGATTCAAATCTACATTATCGCCGCCATACATCCAACCAGCTACAGTAAACATAATACTAGTAATAATATAAGCTGGAACATCTAATACGAGCATAGCTCGAACGTGAGCAATAACATCTACTTTCGCCATAGAAGCTGCAAGAACTGTGCTATCAGAAAGTGGTGATAATTTGTCGCCGAAATAAGCTCCTGAAAGAACTGCACCAGCAACAAGCGGAAGTGGTAAACCAAGTCCTTCACCAATCGCCATCATAGCAATACCTGCTGTTCCCACTGTTCCCCAAGACGTTCCTGTTGCGATAGAAGTTATAGAACAAATAATTAATGTTGCTAATAGGAATATGCTAGGGTGAATAAATTCTAATCCATAATAGATTAATGTTGGTACTACCCCACCAGCAATCCACGTTCCAATTAAAGCACCTACTGCAACTAAAATCAGTATTGCTTCTAATCCGTTAGAAATCCCTTTCGTAATTGCATCTTGCAATTCTTGATAACGAAATCCTAATCTTAATCCAAGCGCAATTACTAAAAACCATGAAATAAATAGCGCTAATTGAATTGGGAGATCAAAAATCGTTTGGAAGGAAAAGACAACAGCAAGAAATAGTAATAAAAGAACTATGATTTCTAGCATCGATGGTAATCTTACACTTTTCATTTTTTTCTCTCCTTACAAGTCGATAACATGACGTATGTCGTCTTACATGTATGTAATATACAATTAGCGAAGACAAAACAAAATTTTCATATTATTTCGATTTATTTTTCCAGTATAATATATTCACAACCCTTTCTATTGTAAAAGTAGATTACGTTTTTCGCAATGAAAAATATAAAAAATGTTGTATTTTTATTTATCCCGATATTTTCGGCCAATAAGACCTCCGCCTTAAAATTCAGTAAGCGCAAAGCACTTAGATAAGAAATTAACTACTGTAAAATTCCGAATTGATATGAACGTATTAAAGCTTCACTTTATTTACAAAGAACAATCCCATACTAACTTTTTTAATATTTGCTGCAACAAAACTTTTTACAACTATCTTCACTTTTTAATTAACACCATTATTTTCTACACAAAAAATAGGGCACACATCATTAAAATGATGCATGCCCTATCTTTATTTATACATATTTTGTATTTCTTCTTTATTTTTAAGTATTTCCTCAAACTTATCACTACAACCCTTCGGAAATAACACTCCCAGTCCATATGAATGCGCAAATTGAAAATGAGGGTACTTCGCTTTTACCTCATCCCAAAACTGATATACGCCGAAATCACCACTTCTAACTTCAATATCATGAAATAATACAATACCGTTTTTCGCGACTTTCGGTAGCCATGTGTTATAATCGTGAGAAACAGCTTCATACGTATGATAGCCATCAATATGCAAAAGATTTATCGTTTCATCTTGAAACTGGTCTACAGCATCATCAAAAGTAGATCGAATTAAATTTCCTATATTAAGGTAGTTATCGCTCACTACTTTTTCTACTATTTGAAAAACCCCTTCTCCATATGGACCTGTATGCCCATCTCCAGCCCAAGTATCTACTGCAAAGCATTTAGTCGATAACCCTCCATCTTTTACTCCCTGACAAAAACTGAAGAAAGAAGCACCTAGATGTGTACCTAACTCAACTAAAGTTTCTGGTTTTTCAAATCTTACTAAGTCATATGCAAAATCTAAATGTCCACTCCACGCAGATTGTGACCGAATAATAGGACTAAATGTCTCAAATTCAAATGATGGTTTATGAGTAACCCAGTTCATCGCATAACTCCTTCTGCACATATTTTTAACAAACCAAATTACTCTTATCTTTATTTTTTTATCGCCATGATTATGATTCTATTTCATGAAAATATGAAGAATTTATTCTTTTCTATTGAGGTAAAGCGTCATATACATATGGTTCAGTTGGCTTATCAATTTTCTCGATTTTGTTTACTTTTACAAGTGGAAAGACTGTTCCTTTATATGTCGTTTCATCTAATAATCCTGTTATTTTCACCCATGTTTCTTTTGGAATTTTCCCAACGTTTTTCCCGGTAACAATCATCCCCCAGACTGATGCATCCGCAATACAACAAGTTATGCCATATCGAGCCACTACTGCTTTATTACCCGTCACATCCTTATCATTATATATAAACCCTGAGAATATAATTTCTTTCCCTTTAAACCCTTTTACATCTTGACCAATTATACTCATTGTTTGAACATAATCCTTATCCTCTACTTGTAGTTTATGCTGTCCTAACATACTTTTTACTACTTGCTCTTCCGTTTCATAAGTCGTTGATACATTTGATGTTTCATCTGGATCATCGAATACCTCTCGCCCATCAAAATCATCCTGTTTCCCCTCTTTTTCATTCCCTTCCATACTTCTCGCCTGTACACTTTGATTCATACCCCTTTTTCCTGCTAAACTTCCATCAATTGTTACATTTCCAAATAGAAAAGCACTAATAATCGGAACAACAAATAAAACATATACAAAGAAACTTTTCATCCCTGATTTTAATGCTGTATGATGCTTACAACAATTACAATCATCCTCTTTTTCTCTCCCATCTCTCCAAACTTGTAAAGAACCAAGAAGTAAAATCACTACAAAAGCTATATACGTAAATTTAATCATTTTTGGAGCGATAAAATTATAAATATTCCCTGTTACAAGTAGTTTAAATAAGAGCATTGCTAAACCAATTAAAATAATACCACGAATATAGCGATGATATGCCTTCTGCTCCTCTTTCTCCATTCTTTCTCACCTCCTATAACATTATAATTTGCAGGATGGTATACACAGATACAATGACAATTCCCATTAAAAAGAATACAAATTTCTTTTGAAAATATGCAAATAGCATTAACGTATTTTTCATATCAAGCATCGGCCCAAACACAAGAAATGCGAGAAGTGCCTTTACTGAGAAAACATGTCCAAAAGATGCCGCTATAAAAGCATCGGCTGCAGAGCAAATTGATAAAACATAACCAAATCCCATCATAATAAAGGGGGCAATTACTTCGTTATGTGCTACTGCATCCAGTACATTCCGATCAAAAAACGTTTGAAATACACTTGCTAAAAAAGCACCAATCAATAAATACTTACCAGTATCAAAAAACTCATCTACAGTGTGATTCATAACATCTTTCCAACTCTTTTTTTTGCTTGTTTGAACTGAAACCTCTACGTCTTTTAAAACATTTCTTTCGCGATAGCAATAATACACAATTAGACCTATGAATAGAGCAACTAAAATTGTTATCCCAAAGCGTGCATATACAACATAATCATTTTTTTGAAACGCATATACAGTAGATAAAAAAACGACTGGATTCATAATGGGTGCACTCAGTAAAATAACAATGCCTACATGAAGTGGTAACCCCTTTTGAATGAGCCTTCTTACAATTGGTATAATGACACATTCACACATTGGAAAAAGAACTCCCACAAATACTGCTGGAATCATTGCAACAATCGGAGATTTCGGCATTACTTTTTGAATCATATCTTCCGTCACAAACACTTGAATAAATGAAGAAACAATTACCCCTAATAAAATAAAGGGTATTGCTTCAAAAATGATACTTAAAAATACTGTATTCACATTCAACCATTCCTGTGGTATATTTTTGTGCAAATTTGCTAGACTTGTAAAATCTACAAAAAATAATAAAAAGAGAAACATAGCGATAAGAGCTATGCCTACTAATTCTTTTGAAACTCTATTAAAGACCAAGCTTCTCGCCTCCATTTTATTTATATGTAAACATGTGCTTGTCCAAATGCTTCATACTACAGCACAAATTTTATAGTCTATTTCTATTCTCAAATCGTAATCATTATGATTTATTATTGATTTTTCTTTTTCCATCGTTCAATATAAAACGTAATCATTACGATTTAAGGGGAGATCATTTCATGAAAAAAGTACCTATCACTGTATTAAGTGGGTTTTTAGGATCTGGAAAAACTACCTTACTACATCACATTTTGACTAATAAGAACAACTTAAAAGTAGCTGTTATCGTTAATGATATGAGCGAAGTAAACATTGATGCATCTCTTATAAAAAAGGGTGGTTTTTCACGTACGGAAGAGAAATTAGTAGAAATTCAAAATGGTTGCATCTGCTGTACACTACGAGAAGATTTAATGATAGAAGTGGATCGTCTTGTTGAAAATGGTGATATTGACTATATTATTATTGAATCTTCTGGTATAAGTGAGCCTATTCCAGTTGCTCAAACGTTTACTTATACAGACGAAGTTCTTAACATTGATTTAACGAGAAATTGTCGCCTCGATACGATGGTTACAGTTGTAGATGCAAATAGGTTTTGGGATGATTTTGCAGATGGAGAAAGTTTATTAGACCGAAAACAAGCAATCGATGAGAATGATACCCGGGAAGTTATTGATTTATTAATAGATCAAATTGAGTTTGCAAACGTAATTATTCTTAATAAAATAGATTTGCTAGAAAAAGAAGATGTGATAGAGCTTCATCATTTACTAAAAAAATTAAATCCTAATGCAAAAGTTCTTAAATCTTCGTTTAGCAAAGTACCATTACAAGAAATTTTAAACACAAATCTATTTAATTATGAAGAAGCCAGTCAATCGGCCGGCTGGATACAAGAATTAAATAGTGAACATCATACACCGGAAACGGAAGAATACGGTATCAATTCCTTTGTTTACCGTCGCAAATATCCTTTCCATCCCGAGCGCCTTATGAATTGGCTAGAAAAATGGCCTTTAGATGTTGTAAGAGCGAAAGGATTCTTCTGGCTCGCATCTCGTAATAATATGATAGGGCTTCTATCTCAAGCAGGTTCCTCTATTACAATTCAAGGAGCCGGTGAATGGATAGCCGCATTACCTGAAACTGAAAGAAATCAAATGATTGCAGAAGAACCAGAAGTATTAAAAAACTGGGACGAGCGATATGGAGATCGAATAACTGAGCTCGTATTTATCGGTATTGATATGAATCGTTCTGTGATTGAACAATCATTAGATGATTGTCTATTAACAGAAAAGGAAATGGAACAAAAGTGGAATACATTTATTGATCCTATTCCGGCTTTTACTTATACTTCATAATAATTAATAAAAGGCTTCAGTAGAATGAAGCCTTTTTATTTTATAGCACTCTTATTTAATAGGTTTGCTTTAATTATAAATACAACTGTACCTAAAACAATTAATATAGTATATATGTTACCAACTACATCACCTATTTTTTCTAAGCCAAGCGGTAATATTATAGTAGCAACTCCGACTATATAAGAAAATGCTCCTGAAAGCTTCACTAATTTATTTTTATCTCCAACAAACGTTTCTTCTTGATATCCTGCTAACAAAAACAACCTCTAAAGAACAGCACCCTATTATTCAAGCGCTACAAAAACAAGATGAAAAACAAATGGAACAAATGATGTCTCAAAACTGGCTCCGTCCCATGAAAGAAATATAAAAAATGATTTCTATGAAATAATAAAGCTGGCTACACAAAAGTGTAACCAGCTCCTTATTTACTAATCTATGTGCTATGCCTGAATATTTGCGTAATCCTCAATATCTTCATACTCTTTTTCTAATTCCTCTAAAGACAGCTCGTATAATTGTCGGTCACGAATTTTAAACACACCTGCTCCAATTAACTCATCAATTAAATGCCTCTTACGATTTTCAACAGCAAAACGGAGTTGACTACTCATCTTTAAAAAAACTCCTTTCCACGATCATTGAAAATGATAATCTTTATCAATTACCACTTTTGATTATAAAAGATGACTCTTTATAAGTAAAGTAATTTCATGAAATATTTACCTGACAAAGTATTTGTGGCCACATTATATATATGTATGCCGTGCGAAAAATGTTATGACACATTTTCTTATCCTTTTTCTTTCATACTTTGCAGGTTGTCTCACTATGATTAAATTCACCATCTATTTCTACTTGAATGGTGACATGTTCTACATGAAACTTCTCCTTTAATACATCCGTAGCCTCTTTTAATACATTTTGCGTTTCATCACCTTTAATAATCAAATGGCAAGTTAATACTTGAAAATCAGATGTGACAGACCATATGTGCAAATCATGAACTTCTTTTACAACCGTAATATTTAATAATGTACTTTTTACCTCTTCAACATTTATGTGCTGGGGTGCACCTTCCATTAATATATGGACGGTATCACGTGTTACACGCCATCCACTAATAATGACTAAAATAGACACAAGAATACTAGCAATCGCATCAGCAACCGTCCATCCGAAAAATTTAATACATAGCGCTGCAATAATCGCTCCGACTGATCCTAATAGATCGCCTAATACGTGGAGGAAAGCACTTCTTAAATTCAAGTTCCCCTTCACATCTCCGCCTCTCATTAATATCCAAGCTGATAAAATATTAATAAGCAGACCAAGTACAGCAATAATGAGCATCCCATTACTAGCAATCTCAACTGGTTCTTTAAAACGGCGGATTGCTTCAATAAAAATGTATACCGAAATGACAATAAGAACGACACCGTTACATAATGCTGCTAACATTTCGACTCGCTTATATCCATATGTTTTCGCAGTTGTTGCTGTTTTTTCTCCGAGCTTAAACGCAAGTAAACTTAAGGCTAAAGATACCGCATCACTTAACATATGCCCCGCGTCAGATAATAGTGCTAAGCTATTTGTTACAAATCCACCAACAACTTCTGCAATCATAAAACTTGTTGTTAGTAGGAAGGCAATTAGTAACGCCTTTTTATTTTTTGAATGACCATGATCATGCGAATGTCCCATACGAATACTCCTTTAAGTACAATATCTGTATGTTAGTATGAAACAAACTCCCCATCTTTATCCCGAATTGACTGATTGTAAACGCCCGCTTCCTCTGTATACACACTTCGCTTCTTTTTAAACAATCCCTTTTTCTCAAATAAAACAAGACTACTTCTTTTTTATTTTCATATTGTTTACTAATGAAAGAATTTTTAAGGAGGTTACTAAAATGAAACGTTTATTTCTCTGTATGGAACGTGAACTTGTTGTAGTGAAAGAACAATATGATGACTATGAAACGACTTACCACTTACAAAATATGCAACCTACCTGTATCGCTGTTGATCCATTTCAAAAAAATCGTGTATATTGCGGAACATTTGGACGAGGTCTATGGTTAAGTGACAATAGCGGGGATTCATGGAGACCAATTGGAGATTCTTATCGTTACTTTGATTTTCCTAAAGAAGATGGTATTTTGCACTCCTCTATCACTTCCATAACAATAAGCTCAAATGAACAAGTTAACGGATATGGTGTCGTTTATGTTGGCACAGAACCGAGCGCTTTATTCCGCTCTGAAAATGGTGGTGAAACGTGGACTGAACTTAAAAATATGAAATCATTATTATCTTCTTATACGTGGGCATTTCCGCCTAGACCTTTTACCCATCACGTACGCTGGATTACAGTTGATCCAAACAACCCTAATACAATACACGTTTCAATCGAAGCTGGTGCTGTTATTCAAAGTAATGATAAAGGGCATACATGGATCGATAAAAAATTCGGTGCCCCTATCGATGCTCATCAATTACTTATGCACCCTGAAGCACCAAATCGCCTTTATGCATCATGTGGTGACGGATTTATGGGCGGACCTGATCGTGCATATCTTGAAAGTTATAACAATGGAAACAGCTGGATCTCATGCAGTGAAGGACTTGAACATCATTATTTATACAGCATGGCTATCGATCCCGCTGATTGCAATACGATTCTCGTTTCAGCTGCACCGAGTGCTGATCTCGCTCATCACCATATTCCTTATGAATCTTATATTTATCGAAAAACGAAAGATACTCCTTTCCAGCAAGTACAACAAGGACTACCATCCGCAATCGGTACAGTCATTTCGATGTTTGCGACAAACAAGGCAGAACCACATACGTTTTACACGTTAAATAACAACGGCGTGTTTCAATCCAATGATAGCGGCGAATCGTGGGAACAACTAAACATTCCGTGGAAAGATGAGTATAAAACGCAGCATCCACATGCGTTACTCGTAACTAGTTTTTAGCGAAAAGAGAGACTGCCTAATGTTTTTAGGCAGTCTCTCTTCTATTTCTTTAAATCAATTATGATATCATCTAGAACAATATCTTTACTCTTCGCTTCTTTTTTCGGCACTTCAATTTTCTTCTCTTTTCCATTCACATACTCCACTCCACCATGATTTTCAGGTGTATGCACTCGCAAATTCACATGAGGCGTAACGATAAGCTTTGTAGCATTTTTATTCAATTTTTGGAATGTAGTACTCCAACTACTTTTATGTGGTTCTGCTACTGTACCCGTTCCGCCATTTCCTTCACCAGCGTATTGATTTCCTAAATCATCTTTTATTTCTAGCTCAACATCTGCACTATCCCATATGCGCCTTAATGCCTTAGATTCTTCCTGATTATAAAAAACGATAAATGACATAGGTGTTACTTCCATTTTGTCTATATTTACTTTTATACCTTCTTTTTCGGAAATCCCATTAACTTTTATATCCTTACTATCCATCGCCTTTAAAGTAAGAGCAAAATTCCAATTCCCTTTTATTGATTTTTTTTCTTCGTACATATTAATTGATTCCATATTCCATCTAACATTTGCAACGTCCATTCTTTTACTACCAAGATCACTTGTTGTAGTCATACCTACATATTTTTTATCTCCTACTTTCGTAGTTTTAGAACTTCCAGCCGCACCATTAGACATGCTTACTTGCGGGGAACCAAATATGCTCGGATGCTCTCCTAAATCTTTTTCACTTTCGATAGAATACGTTATCGTTACAGTTCTCCCATCAAACACAGCATCATTAATTGTAACCTTAACCCCATTACTCTCTCTCGTCATATTCAATTCAGTCGAAAACTCTTTATAATTTTCATGTAGCCCTGTTCTACCATTATCTAAAAATCGGAATATATCTCCTACTATAGGAAGACCTCCAGCATAGGTTGGAAAACCAATACCAAGTGTTGCAACTGATAGTCCTACTAAAATAGATGCAGCAGCGACACCTTTTTTCCAACTTTTCATCTTTTTCTTCGTACGTATCGATTGTTTTACATTACGCTTCACTTTTTCTTTTTCAATTTCAGAAGCCTCAATTTCCTCTAGTTCTTTTTCATCTATATCAATATTATTCAATAGTTCATAAATGTCTTTCATATTGCACTACCTCCAAAACTAATTTTCGTAGCATTTTGTTGTAGTTTCTTTTTCCCCCGGTACACTCGATTATCTATAGCTGCTCGAGTTAATCTTAATTTTTCTCCAATTTCCTCTGTCTTCATACCGAGGAGATATTTCATAATGAATACCTTTTGATCTAACGGTTCTAATTGATTAATGAGCTTCAATAATTCTTCCCTATCTTCCATAACGATTAATTCGTCTTCTGCTGATTTTTCTGTACTGATATGAAACTCATCTGAAATAATTTCTACTTTTTTAGTCGCTTTTCGGTAATAATCAATTGCTTTAAACTTTGCAATCGCTGCAATCCACTTTTTAAAATCACTCGGCTCTCCATGGAATTTATTTGCGTTATTCCAAATGGAAAGAAATATATCATTTATACATTCCTCTATGAGTCCATCATTTTGAATTGGAAGTAGAACTTTATGCGTAATCCCCTTTATGAGTGGTAAGTATGTATCGACAACAAATTCTAACGCGTCTTCTTTTTGCCGCTGTAATCTTTTTATAAAATTTTTCTCATTTGATTTCATGTAGCGATTCCCCTTATTGTTTTGTAAAAGCTTTTACACCCTATATAACGTCTGAAGAAATTTTTTCTCTCATCTTTTTTATTTTTTGTATGTAATGGAATACTTCCCCTTAGCCATTGTCTCACATGACTATGCGTTCAAAGAAAATTTTCTCAAGTCCACAATTTAATTCATGTAGTACACTATTTATATAGTCATTCTTTAATTTGGTGTACATTTTATTTCATTAATATATTTTTAAAATTAGGAGATGAGATGTGTATGTGTGGAATTACAGGTTGGGTAAATTGGAATAAGGATCTCTCCAATGAACATGTTATTTTAGAAAAGATGGCAAATAGTATCCAGCATCGTGGTCCTGATGCTGAAGGATTTTGGTTTTCACCTCGCGCGGCCTTTGCACACCGACGTTTAATTGTTATTGATCCAGAAGGCGGGACGCAGCCGAAGACATTTCGTGCTGGTGATTATACGTATGCTCTTACTTATAATGGAGAAATTTATAATTTCCGTGAACTGAGAGAGCAACTTCAAAAATGTGGTCATACATTTGAAACCCATTCAGATACAGAAGTATTACTACATGCTTATTTAGAATGGAAAGAAGACTGCGTACGACATTTAAACGGAATTTTCGCTTTTGCATTATGGGATGAACAGAAGCAACAATTGTTTTTAGCACGAGATCATTTAGGTGTAAAACCGCTCTTTTTTACAGAAAGAAATGGCAGTATTATTTTCGGCTCTGAAATTAAAGCATTATTAGCGCATCCATCTGTCCCTGCTGAAATTGATGCGGATGGAATAAATGAAATATTTGGATTAGGCTTATTTCGCACTCCAGGATGTGGTGTGTTTAAGCATATTCAAGAAGTACGTGCTGGACATTCTATAACATTTACACGTCATAAAAAAGTAGTTACGAAGTATTGGAATTTAGAAAGTAAGATCCATACAGACTCTATAGAAGATACATCTTCGCATATTTTATCTATTTTACAAGACACAGTAAAAAGACAATTAATTGCCGATGTTCCTCTCGTTTGTATGTTATCAGGCGGATTAGACTCTAGCGGTATTACTGCACTTGCAGGTAAAGAATTTGCAGAGGAGCACGAAACACTTCACACGTATTCAATCGACTTTTTAAATAGCGCCAAAGATTTCGAGCTGACATTTGCTCGCACTGGCTTAGACGCTCCTTGGGTAAAACGTGTTTCCGAACATGTAGGGACATCGCATCATGACATTATTGTGAATGCTGAAGAATTAGCAAATCACTTATTCGTTCCCCTCCATGCGAAAGATTTGCCAAGTGCAGGCGAAATGGAAACTTCACTATATTTACTATTTTGCGAAATGAAAAAAGATGCAACCGTAGCTTTATCTGGTGAATCGGCTGATGAAGTATTCGGGGGATATCCTTGGTTTCATCAAGAAGAACTACTGTATGTAGATAAGTTTCCATGGTTAACAAACTGGAAAAACACATCTTCTCTATTATTAAACGAAGTAACAAAGCAATGTAATCCTGAACACTATATCAATAAAAGATTCCATGAAGCTGTTCATGAAGTACCTACTCTTGAAGGGGAAAGTAAAAAATCCGCGAAACAACGCCAAATGTTTTATTTATTTTTAACGAGATTCCTTCCTTTCTTACTTGACCGTAAAGATCGTATGAGTATGGCTGTTGGTTTTGAAGTTCGTGTACCGTTTTGCGATTATAGATTAGTTGAATATTTATGGAATGTTCCTTTCAACATAAAAAGTATTGATAATATTGAAAAAGGCATTTTACGTAGAGCACTACAACCAGCTTTACCTGACGATGTACGCAATAGAAGAAAAAGTGCTTATCCAACTTCACAAGATCCACACTACTTACAAACAATCCGTAATTTAACACTTGATATGTGTAGCAATAAAAACAATCCTATTTTCTCACTTATTAACCATTCCATCTTACTTTCAATTGCTAATCAAAGTAATAAAGAGATTAACAATTTTGAGGCAAGAAGTGCCATGGAGTATATGCTACAAGTAAATGAATGGTTGAAAACATATCATATTCATATTGCTTAACAAAAAAGAGTTCAAGGATAAAAACCTTGAACTCCTTTTATATTAATTAGCACATTGTTTATTATCAGTATCAATAGACCATCCAATAATCGTGGCACAATCTCTACCTTTCCACTGCAATACATTTGTTAATACGGGCTCAATCTGCAAGCAACTTCCGTCGTGTAATATTTCTACTAAAGATTGATCATCATCAAACCTTCGTTTGTCACACTCTAAAATACCATCTGTTGCCATTACAATGTGATTCATTCCTTTTTCTAATCCTCTTACACCTGACGTAAAGCAAGGTGTATTTGCTGCAAAAATATTTTTCCTACCAATATATTCGTAATTTTTCCGTTTATTTAATCGTCCTTTTCCATTTTTCGTTTTCTCAGAATGGAATAAATACGCGAAACAATCACCAACTGATAACCAATATAAAAATTCGCCTTTTCGTAAACAAATTAAGCAAGCGAGTTCCTCATCATCTTGATCACATTTTTTAATAAATAACTCATCTGTAAATAACGCTAATAAGTACATATGTGTATGATGAAAAGCTAAATGTATTGGATATGAGAATAACTCTTTTAGTTTTTCTTTTCTTGCCGAAATCGCTTCTATTATATAATCTATATTTTTTGTTTTGTGATGTGTATCAAAAATCATAACAAATTCAAATTGTAATTCAGGATCCCACCAAGCAAGCACCGCATCTCCTCGTTCATATGCATCACTCTCTTGATTCCCCCCATATACGCCGACTGAAAGAGGACCACATTTTTCAACATGTATTTCATCTACATACATCTGTTCATGACTAATCCATTTGAATGTATTCACAGCTATCATCCTCTCTCTTGCTAAATGTATACCTTTACACATAGATTACCTTATATTTCAATAAAAATAAACTTTTTCAACATTTTTTATCCAAATAAAAGGATTTTATTTCTAAAATAACGAATATATCTTACTATACGATATAAAAAGGGGATTTATTATTATGAACAACATTAATCAACATTGGGAGAGCATTTATTATCACTTACGATACGAATACGAGGACAACCTTTCCCACCAAGCAATTCGTATTTTACAAATCGTTTCTCGTGAGAAAGATATAACAATTGGAAAAGTCGCTACTGAGCTTAGTCTTTCTCATAACACAGCGTCTGAACACATAAAGCGCCTTATTCAAAAGGGCTTCATCGTTAAAGAGAGAAATAAACAAGATGAAAGAGTGGTAAACCTTACATTAACAATTGAAGGGATTGAAGTATTAGAAAAACATACTTTACTGGATAAAGAAAAGATAAAAATATTAGAATCACAGTTATCAAAAGAAGAACAACAATTAATTGAAAAAGCATTTTCGTTATTAGCGAAGGAGGCAAAATATGCATTTCCTCGTTAAAGTAATCGTTTCGGCACTTATTATCGGCGTTATCACTGAAGTTGCTAAACATTTCAGTACGATAGGTGGCTTTATTGCTGCCCTTCCACTCGTTAGTTTACTTAGTCTATTTTGGATTTCATTCGAAGGCGGGAATAAACAAGAATTAAGTCAATTTGCTTTAGGGGTATTATATGGATTCCCCGCATCAGCACTACTATTATTTATCGTCTATATTGGTTTAAAAAATTCATTTACACTTAGTACATCTGTCCTACTCGGTATAGGTGTTTGGTGTATCGTTTTTGCTTGTCAAAAATTATTTCAAGCTTAGGAGGAATTAACATTCATAAATTTGTAGAAATAATGGGGCAAAATATAGAAGTACATATAAAAGGAAGTGGTAAACAAACTGTAGTCATTCAAACCGGAATGAGTTGCTCATTTTATGATTGGTTTCCTATTATAGAAAAGCTTTCAGAGTACTTTACAGTCGTTTCATACCATCGCCCAGGTTACGGAAAAAGTGATGTAGGCCATCAGCCGCGTACAATAAGGCAAGTTACAAAAGAGCTACATATGTTACTAAACAAACTAGCTATTCAAGAGCCATTTATTCTAATCGGTCATTCCTACGGAGGATTATGTGCACAACATTTTGCGATGTTACATGAAGATAAGCTGCAAGCACTTATTTTAGTTGATTCTACTTCGATGAACTTACACCGTTTAGATGAACTTCATTTACCAATTTCTGATCAAACTGATTCTGATGATGTTTGGTTTCAAAAATATAATATGTATTCCAAAATGGATGTAGACACACTTTATAATGAACTAAAATCTATGCTCGCCAATCAATCAAAACAGCAAATTGAATTCTCTACCTCCGCCTCATTATATAAAGCGACAGCTTCTGAACTATCTGAGTGGAAAAACTGTGCTCTCTCACTAAAAGAGCTATGTAAAACATTAGAAATACCATTAATCGTTATCGGTAGAGATCCTCAATATTCTATTACTCAATTGACTAATGGTGGCATGCCAAAAGAGGAAGCAACACAACTTGAAGCAATGTGGCAAGAACTAATTCATGAACAATTACACCTCTCAACTAACAGCCACTATATTCTTGCCCAACATGCTAGTCACGGTATAGAAAATGATCGACCAGATATTATTATTGAAGCAATTCATTTCTTACAAATCAAAAAAGGAAGCAACTAAAGCTGCTTCCTTACTTATCTTCTATTCATAATCTTCTTCATCATCGATTTCTTCGTAATATGAACTACCATTACTTACATATATAGGGCCATTCGCAACATCAATACGTAGTACCCACGCCCATGGCACAGCTAAACGTTTATGTATCGCTCGCCAAAAGCTCATTGATTTTCTTTCGTACTCCTGGAACTCCTGAAGTAACTCTTTGTAGGAGGAACCGTCTAACTGAATATTTGCTTCTAACAAACGAGAATGAGCATAGTACTGTAACTCTAGTTCAGCAGCAATTTCCATTTCTTCTTCCGTTGCCATACCAATAATTGTTCCATCTTCTGGTGCAATTTCATATACGTTTTGAACTTCAATAAGCCCTTCTTTCTCTTTCTCAAACATGTAAACAGCCTCCTTTAACATATATTTTTTATGTTACAAAGTCATACTTCTACAATAACTTCTCTGTTTCCTCTTTTTTTGATAAACTTTTACAAAATATTTAACCGATGACCTGTTTTCTCTATTCTTTCAGCAGAAATGAAGCGATTTTTATCAAAATTTAATTTATACACATCAGGCATATGAAGTGTTTTCCAAAACTCAAAATCATATTTCGAATTAAAATAATTCATTAGTAATACCATAATATTCCCATGCGTACCTATTACAATGTTCTTACCTTCATATTGTTTTAATATATTTTGCATACATATTACAGCGCGCCTTTGTGCGACATCACTCGATTCTCCGCCTTCGTATGCAAAACTCCAATCTTTCCACACATTCTGCATAGCAACATTAAAATCTGCTACTGGCTCTGTACTCAATAATCTTTCACGCAAATCTTCTTCTGTTTGTATTAATAATTTATATGTATTCGCAATTCCTTGTACAGTTTGGATCGCTCTTTTGTACGGACTAGAAATAACAACATCAATATGTTTATCTTTTAATAAATGCGTTACATTCTCTGCATCACAGTGCCCTTTTTCAGATAAAGGTCGTTCCCTTTCTTCTTTTGTATATGTAGAGTGGGCATGGCGAACGAAATAGATTGTCGTCATTTATTCATCTCCCTTTTCCGTTTTTATCCAAATTCAATACATTACCATCAAATCCCTTTACCTTTATTATAAGTACTGTCAAATTTAAATGTTGATTTTCATATTAATAAAAGGGAAACACCTCATATGGTATTTCCCTCAATTAAAATAGACTACATCCAATTAAATACTTTATCAATTTTATTTCTATCGTATTCTAATATCCAATCATTATATGTATTATAAATATCCCTAATTGTATCAGGAGAGATAGCTAATACATCACAACCTCTATCATCATAAACGTGAAATATAGTATTCTTGTTAACATTTATAAAATACACCCTATGAAAAATACTCGGTTTTATTCCCATATCTTGATTACAAATTGCTTTTAACATAGGAATGTATGTAAAGTCAGAGATTTCACATTTCAAAGTATATCTATGTGTTTTATATGCTCCATCTTCATCTTCATCTGGAAAAACATAAGGGATTGTATTTTTCTGTAACTTAAACAAATCGGACTTCTCTTTGACATACTTAGAAAAGATATTCAATTTCTGTTTGAAAGTTTCACCGTTTGCATGGTCATTTACATCCACTACAATATAAATATCATCTTTTGTTGAATGTAAAGACTGAAATAAAGTAATCGTCCTTTTATAAACGCCTTCTAAATATAGACAATTTTCATAAATGTTATTACAATCATAGTCCACACCTAATCTAAAACGAATACCAATATCCCAATTATAAAATAGAGGTGGTCTAAGTTCTAAATTCGGAAACGTTTCAAGCATATACTCATTCAACCTCATCTCAATACCTACCTTTAATAGCATGTTGTTTACATAATAAAATTATTTCATTATAATTTATTTCTAAACTCTTCATCTGTTATAGCATCTTGAATAAAATAATTTATATTATTTCTCAGCTTTTGATATACAACTTGATTTTCTATATCGTTAAACATAATGACAGCTTCTATCTTATTACCTTTCTTATCTGTACTATACAAACTTTTGGTCAATACGAATGCGGTAGATCCACCTTTTTGCCCCGCAAATTCTAACTTACTATTATCAACTGTGCCTTTGAAAATATTCTCGATTTCTTCTTGCATTAATTTAGGAAAATAATTTCTACTATTTATTTTTTCCATTATACTCATATAATCTTTAGCGTTTGCACCCACTAATCGATCTGACCAAATTCGCTGAAATTCCATATCTACTTTTAATGGAATATCCCGCTTTTTCCATTCTTCCTCATCTTTCATCCATTCCTGTATTTGTAACACATGTTTATTATATTCATCTTTTGACATGTTACGTAACGTTTTTAATGACTGATTTTCTGGCACATGAAGTTCTTTTTCTACGTATCCTCTCATATATAGTGCAGCCGTATAAGAAGTGAACTTATCATGACTAGTAAGCTCTAACTCTTTTATACTTTCATTTACTCTTTCTATTCCAAGCTTTTCTAACAAATATGTTGTATTTGCATTAGAACTATAATGAATCATTCCTTTAGCGACTTCTTCTAAAGCGATTTGTCCATTTTTCACTAATTCTCTCGCTTTGGCATCTTCTAACCAGTTAGGATGTGCTCCACCATCAGTATCTTTAACGTAATATTTTTCTAGCTCGTGCAATGAAATTTGTTCATCACGACTTATTTTTCCTTCTGAAACTTGCTTAGCAAATTCAACTGCTATTACGATTTTTGCCATACTTGCTAATGGCAATTTTTTATTTTCATTTATAGAAGTTAATACTTCTCCATTTCTTTTAATAAGTAATGAACATGTTTCATCTTCTTTATGTTCTTTTATGTACTTTAATACGTAATCAGGATCTTCTTTTGACAAATAGTAATTCATAATAACAAAGAAAGCTATAACAGCTACTATAATGACTCCTGCAATTATTCCTATAATCTTTAATATGTTCACAATATACCCCCTCTAACAAATTTCCTTCTATATCATAATTATACCGAACTAAATTACAAAATTATACAAAAACGAATAAATATTCCTACAAGCAAAGAATCATTTTTTTATTTCACACTGTATTGTATGGAAAATCTCATGAATATGTCTAACTTTCACACAACAAAAAAACATGCCTTCATTAGGAAAGCATGTTTTGTGATATCCTTCACATTGTTTCGTTAAAAAATTATCTTTTTATTTACCATGATGTAACATTAAATCACTAAGTTCTTCTTCAATGTGATTTAATTTCGCAACGCTTTCTTTCCATTTATGAATATAACGTGAAACCCCAACAAAAAACAAAACAATAATTGTGGAAAGAATAATACCATATACGATTGCTACAGTACTCATAGTTACACTTCCTTATAATTAGTAATGTGGTTATTAGTTATATTTTTATTATAAACCTTTTTCTTTTAAAATACTTCAATTTCAACTTTTTGTAACAAAATTGATTTTTCTAATATTTCATTCGTAAAAATGGCATATTTTTCACAAATTATACAAAACTTCACCATATGTACTATTACCATATGAGTTATATTATTAAATAGAATAAAGGGGATGATTACTATGACGACTTGGTTTATTGTAATGTTAGTTGTATTTGGGGCATTTAAAATTATCGTTTCTAGCCTTCCTAACACTGTTATTGAATCCATTATTAGCAAGTACGAAACACATCCAAAACTTGAAGAAGAGAATGTGACTATTACAATTCACGGAAATAACGTAGAAGGCGAACAGAAATCAAAAATTATTCATGATTTTAACGAAGGTTTATTTTTAGATCGCTATTATGCACCACCCCATAATGAAGGCACTCCTTTAATTATCAATGCAAAACGTGGTAAAAAAGATTTCACATTTTATATTTACAGTCATGAAGAGCATGTTGATGTTGTAAAACAATATAAAACGAAGGTAGTTGCTTATAGTTTACGCTCTAAAAATCTTCAAAATAGTGATATGTTCGTGTCAGCTGATTTAGCTTAATACTCATATATAAAAAGGAATCCATGGCATATGGATTCCTTTTTACTATTTACTGAAAAATAAGCTCTGTCTTCAAACTATCTTTCGGTAACAACCAGCCTTTTTTCTCTAAACTCGCCATTAATAATTCCCTTTGTTTTGTCGCAATACTTTCTTCATTTGTTTTAAATGACACTTCTATTACGAAGTCATCTTCTAATTTTCCGGTATTACTTAATGGCCAAATTTCAATATTTGCTTTTATGTTTTCAAACTCTCCTGTATATCGTTTCATTAATACAGGACCGTAAATACGGGAATTCTTTAACATCTCTTCTCCCCAATTTGTATACAACCATCTGTTCATTTTCCCTGGTAATTTTTCCATTAACATATTTTGAGCAGCTTGTTCATTTGGTAAATCAAGTATTCCATATCCTTTAGCACTGTAACTTTTCTTATTTGAAATGCTTAATGTTTTCTTCTCAAATCCCCAATCTATTTCCGCCTCATAACTATCCGTATTACTATCGAATCCTTCTTTTTTAGCTACTTCTAGTGCATCTTGAATTACACCATTTTGAATAGGATATCTTTTTTTATATGTTAGTTCAAAATCTTTACTAAATTCTTTCTTTCGAATTCTAGCAAACCAACCTTCATCACTTAAACTTTTATTTGCAGTATCTAAAAATTGTACTTGTATTCTTTCATATTTTGTACCAGCCTGGAAATGTTCTAGCACCTCTTGCTTCATCTCTTTGTTATAACCTAATACTTGTTCTGGCTTCAATAATAACTTTACTTCAAAACTAGGTTTCATTGGACTAGCAGCAAACCCTTCCTTAACGTTATAAAGAAAACAACAAAAGAAAATACTTACGAATACAAATACTTTTTTCATATACCTATCCCCTTTACATTTTAAATGACTTCTATACGTTCCATTGCAAGTGAATATACATTTTCATATCCTGCTGTACTTAGCTTTTGTTGTAATCGATCCGTATCCTCTTTCAAAGCATGCACTAGCACCGTATGTTCTGGTAATAATGTATTTAACATCTCTTTAACGTCTTTTATACTTTGGTGAACTTTATACGGAACTCGCTTCACCCTACATGTACTCCTTACATGTTCTTTCATAACTCTTTCTGCAAAACTCCCTTTCGCAATATGCCCAGTAAAAATAACGGAATTACGTTTTTCATTCCGAAGCTGTTCATAGCATAACTGTGCTCGTTTCGTTTGCATATTCGCATCACTCATTACAACTATTCCATAACTATTTTGCATACTAATGTCATTATCCATCACTATTATGTTTCTTTTTAAACTCTCCATAATCCATTTAAGTTCTTCATTATTTTTTATCCAATCTTTATATATGAACATCTCTTCAAATCCAGCCAAAATTTCTTTATCTACTATAAGCGGAAATTCTTTATATCGTTCATATAAATACAATACTATATCTTGCGCCCTACCAAGTTGTGGAAGCGGTAGCAATGCTATTCCTTTATTCTGCATAACTCGCTCAATTTCTGCACATAGATCATCTAATCTTTCATTTTGCGAAACATCATCTGTGTGGTAAGCGGCATCTACAATTGCAACTTTTATATTGTGGCCCAATTTCTCAGGTAAATTAGCTCGTAGTATATTAGACTCTGCTGAATAATCGCCGGAATAGAACACGTATGTATTACACAAATCAACTAAAAACCAAACAGCTCCTAATACATGCCCACTATATCCCCACTGAAACCGCAATGTAGGAGTAATTTGTATCCATTCATTTGGATTACTAATCTCATCAATACATACATAATTTAAATCTTTTATGTGTTGGTCGCTATAAGGTAAATTCCACCCTTGCATCACATTATAGTTTCTCCATTTTTCATAATATAACGGCAGTTGCTCCTTCGTATAACGAGTCGTCCAAATTTTTTTCTTATATCCATACTTCGCTAATAAAGGTAAACCCATCGTATGATCTTCATGAATATGTGATAAAAATACCGCATCTAAAAATGGAACAGCTTCTCTCTCTATTTTTGGATAACTATCCTCATAAGATCGATTAATACCACAATCAAATACTATTTTCGTCTCTTTATTTTTTACAAAATAGCAGGAGCGACCGTATTCTCCTGCCCCACCCCATACTTCTATCCTCATCATGCTACCCCTTTTCGCTTTTGCTCCATATGTTGTAGCAGTAATAAGCACATTGTTGTAAGTCCAACAGAAACAACGGCCATCGCCATGCCTATAGATACTTCACCCTGTTCAAATTGAGCAAAAATAAACGTTGCTGACGTTTCTACTGATGGAGGTAATACGAGAAGCGATGCTACTAACTCTCTTATCGAAATTGTAAATGTCATCGCCCATCCAGCAAGAATGCCTGGGATAATAAGAGGCAATATTATTTTTCTAAAAATATAAATATAATTTCCCGAAAAAACACTTCCTGCCTGCATGAGAGAATCATCAATTTGTCCGAGTGATGATTTTACATATTGCACCGTGTAAGGTAAAAACAGCACAACATACGTTACGATAACCATGACTGGTGTATTGTAAATTGACAGGGGCATATATGGTGAATTCCAAAATAGAATAAGACCTACAACCATAACGATTCCTGGTACCATATTGGGTAACATACCGCACATATCGAGCCATTTTTCAGAGTTTTTTTTCCCCTTTCGAATCATAAGTGCCAAAAAGACTCCAATCATTACCGCAATAATCGCTGTTACGAGTGAAAAAAGAAAACTATTCCATAAAGCCTCTAATCCCGGAGATCCCATTGTAAACAATGCCTCATAATGGCTTGTTGTAAAGTTATTTACATGTAAACCGCCGCCTCTTAATTTTGACAAAGAAGCAATCAGTATAGAAAAGTATGGAATTCCAATTGATACGATTAATAAACCAATTACATACATCCATGCTACAACGCGCGTAAATATAGACAAAGTATATCTTTTAGATTTCACACCTTTTCCACTAACCATTGCATATGAATACTTTCGATTCAATACATTTTGCATATACCAAATGAGCATACAAGCACTAAGTAATAAAGAAGATAATGCTGTTGCACTACTAAAATCAATTGGCCAACTCGAAATAAATTTATGGATTTCTGATGTTAACACGTGGAATCCTATTCTACGTCCGAATGTAGCCGGTGTTCCAAATTCAGCAATCGTCTTTACGAAAATGAGTAAAGCACCCATTACATAACTTGATACTAATAACGGCAATATTATTTTTCTTAAACGATAGAGAAAACTTCCGCCATGAACTGCTGCAGCTTCTTCTTTACTACTCCCAATCTGAAGTAACGTGTTTTTCAGCATGAAATAAAGGAATGGGAATAAATGCAGACTCATAATTAAGACCATACCTCCTAAACTAAAAAACGATGATGAAACTGTCTTTAGCATCGGAAAAAATTGTTCAAAATAGCCGTTAGGTTGCATGAACAAAATCCAGCCCATTGATCCAATATACGGCGGTGTCATAAATGGAATCATAAAAACAATATCTAACTTACTATACTTTCCTACATCTGTTTTCCTCATAATAAACGCCAATGGAAATGCAAATATTGTAGCTCCTATTACAACGAGTACACCTAGAAGCATCGAGTTTAGAAAAATCCCAGCTAATCCACCACTCTGCATCACTTCAAAAGGCTTTAAAAAGTTCCAGCTGCTATTTTCATATATACTAGAAAATAAAATGAGAAAAAGCGGAATGACGATTAACATCGCCACAAGTAATAACGCTACCGTCATTCCAACTTGTCTTACTGATATGAATCGATTTACCATGGAATCACCATCTTATTGAAATACTTTCTTAAATTGTTTTCCTATTTCATCTTGCTCTTTCTCAACTGTTTTCCAATCAATATTTAATACTGGAATCTCTTCTACATTCGGTCTATTTTCAGCTTTTATATCTGTTCTACCTGGCAATAAATACGCTTTAGCAACTTGTTTTTGCACATCATCTGATAATAAATAATCAATAAACTCTTTTGCACCCTCTACATTTTTACTATCCTTCATAATCCCCGCTGCACGTGGGCTAATAACTGTTCCGCTTTTTGGATATACGATATCAACCGGTTCACCCTTTACTTTTGCGCTGTACGTCATATAATCAACACCTGCAATTACCATATCTTTCGCACCTGTTACTACTGGATCTAAAGCTTCTTGATTTGCTCCTGCTACTGTAACTTCATTTTTCTTAAGCTGTTCAAATAAATTCCATCCATCTTTTCCATTCTTTTTCACATATCCTGTTACAAAGTCTAAAGCTGAACCTGAAAGTGCTGGATCTGGAAGATTCACTTTTCCTTTCCATTCCCCTTTCGTTATATCGCTCCAATCTTCAGGCGCTGTCTTCACATTTTTTGTATTGTACACAATCCCTAATGCTGAAGCACTATACCCGAAATAATGTCCTTTATCATCTGACCATTCAGAACGCAGCTTATCAGCTTGTTTCGCTTCTTTATAAGCTAACGTTTGACCCTCTTTCTTTAATCCTTCCATCGCTGGTAATGATGCAAGTACGACTACATCAACGACTGGATTTTTCTTTTCAGCTTCCATTCTCGCTAAAATCTTACCTGTTGTTCCTTGAAACATTTCTACTTTTATACCTGTTTTCTTTTCAAAGTCTTTTTGAATTTTTTCTGCTAACCCTTTTGGCCCTGCACTATATACAACAATTTTCTTTTCATTCGTATTTTTACTTTTTGCATCTGCATTGCCTGTCTTTGAACTACACCCTGTTACTACAGCCGAAAATAATAAAGTACATACAAATAAAGACTTAAGCGAACTGAATTTCTTCATACGATTCTCCCCCTATATGATGAATACATTTTTTTGGCACATATAACGATACTGGTTTACCGATGCTTAATTTACTATTGTGATAAGCTGTCCATATTCCGAGTGCCCCCATGTTTACTTTTATTTCATACCGTTCTCCTACATATGTAACGTGCTTAATTTCACCTGTATACATTTCGCACACTTCATTTTTCGTCCAGCTCACATGCTCTGGACGAACCATTTTTTTACCCTCTACAAGCCAATTCGCCTTACCAACAAATTTGGCAACAAATTCATGAGACGGTTTAACATAAATATCTTCCGGTGTTCCTTTTTGTAATACTTCTCCTTGTTTCATGACAATAATTTGGTCTGACATTGACATTGCTTCTGTTTGATCGTGAGTGACATACAGTGCAGTTAAACCAATGGAATGAACGATATCCATAAGCTCTATTCTCATTTCTTCTCGCAAAATTGCATCGAGTGCACTTAGCGGTTCATCAAATAAAATAAAATGAGGTTTTGTTACAATTGCTCTAGCGAATGCGACACGTTGTTGCTGTCCACCAGAAAGTTCGTGTGGATACCTTTTCTCCATACCTTGCAGGCGAACTCGCTTTATCGCATCTTCTACTTTTTCTCGTAAATGATTTGTTTGCTTTGTAGCCCTTAAACCAAATGCAACATTGTCAAAAACAGTCATGTGCGGCCATAAAGCAAAATCTTGAAATACCATACCGATATTCCGTTCATGAGGAGATGTCTTTATCTTTTTTGCAGCAGAATACATGCACTGGTCTCCAAAATATATTTCTCCCTTATCCGGTTCTTCAAGCCCTGCTATCATTCTAAGTAAAGTCGTTTTCCCACACCCCGAAGGTCCTAAAAGTGTAGTGAATTCCCCTTGTTTCATTACAATCTGCAACGGCTTTAACGCCTGTGTTTTTCCAAATGTCTTTTCTAATCCACTAATTGTAATATCCATTGCTTCACCTCTCTCCCCTCATTCTTAACCTGCTTTCATTCTATATGGAAGATTTATACTGAATGTTAATGTACTGTAAAGATTAAATTAAAAAACTTCTAATAAACTATTTATTTCTATAGATTTTTTCTATAGTTAAAATAAAAAAGGCGGCAATTCATAATGAATCTCTTAAAATTAGAAATTGTAGTACTTATTAAGAAATACAAAAAGCTTACAATTGTTGCAGAAAAACTTGGCGTTAAACAACCAACTATTACATTTCATATAAAAAGCTTAGAAGAAGAACTCGGTGTGTCTTTATTCGAATTACGTTCTGGAAGGTATTTCTTAACAGAGGCTGGTGAGGCTTTGCACCATTATGCTTCTAAAATAGATGCACTTATGAAAGAAGCTAGACGTGTCACGCAAGAGTTTAAAGATTTTAATAAAGGTGCTATAACAATCGGCGCTAGTTATGTACCAGCGACTTATCTTTTGCCAGAAGTCGTTCATGAATTTCAATGTGAATTTCCCAATATAAAAATAACGCTACTAGTTAAAACAGCCCCTGAAATTCGAATGATGCTACAAAATCACGAAATCGATCTTGGGATAATTTCCGCTGCTCCATTTGATGAACCACTTTTAAAACAAACGAATATAATACCTGATACACTTGTTCTTGCCTTTTCCAAAGAACATCATTTTTCAAAGAAAGAAAATGTATCGTTACAAAATATCGAAAAGGAACGCATACTATTGCATCGTAATCCATCTACAACGAGAGATTTACTTACAAAATGGATGTCAGTTCATAACATTACATTCCAATCAGAAATTGAATTAGACTCATTAGAAACGATGAAACAAATTTTAAAATATGGTAATGGAATTGCCTTTATTTCTAAACTTGCTATTGAGCAAGAAATACAACGAAATGAGCTATGCTATATACCAATCCCAGAATTTGAATTTCAGCGTAATATTTATACGATTCATCATGAGGACAGATGGAATTCTAAAATCATTTCTTTTTTACTACAGAGCATCCATTCATTTGCAACAAAAAATTAAAAGGCTGTCGTTATGCACGACAGCCTTTTACACTATAAATCTATTTATTTTTCTTTGCCTCAATTTTTGCTTGCGCCTCTTCAGCCTTATCTAATGCTTCTGATACTTTCTTCTCTTTTTCTTTCACTTCATCTATACTATCGACAGCTTTAATAATTTTATCGATTCCTTCTTCTTCTACCTTTCTACGCTTTGCTACTCTTTCATTCACTTTCTCTTCTACATCTTTTGCTTTTTGAAGCATATTCTCTGCATTTGATGTTACAGCTTTTTCAAGTGCATCATCTTTTTTCTTTTGTAACACTTCATTTGCAATGTCTTTCGCTTCTAAATACTTACCGTCTTTTAATGCTGTTGCCCCGTGATCCATTTTCTCAGCAACTTCTTTATATGATTTCGCTTCATTTCCTGATTTCGCTTTTTCTGCTTTTTCGAACCACATTGTTGCATCACTATACTTTTCATCTTTCAATGATTGCATACCTGTTTCAATATATGTGTCATAATTGCTACATCCAGCCATTACGATTAATAGAAAAAGCATAACAAAATTTAATTTTTTCATGCTGTTGTCTCCTTTTCTTTGCAAGCTCACTTTACTTTAACATACATGAAAAAGAGTTTCAAAAACTAAAATACTAATTCGGTCATTTTTATTTCGTTAAGTCAAATTTCCTTTTAGGCAGATACATCCACTTGCTTTTTCATTACATGCTTCTTTACTCCTACTAATACAACTAACAATAAGCCTCCGCCTAATGTCATCATAACAATGCTAGTTGGCAACATATCTAATAATAATCCATACACAATCATACCGAGTGGTGCGATTGCAGTAGAAATTGTTTCAAGTAAGCCGAAAACGCGTCCTAAATAATTGGGATTTGTCGTCTTTTGCAAATGTACTTGCATCGGAATATTTACAACCATCATTGATATACCAGTTAACATCATAAAAGCGATATAGTAAATAAAACTTGCTACTTTCGGAATGGTGACTACTAATGGAAACACTGTACATAAACTCAAGCTCGCAAATAAAAACAACCCAATATAAACAGAGCGAAACGGATTATTCACTTCTTTACGTACTGATAACGCAATTGCACCAATTAACATCCCAACTGCTAACATTCCCTCTACAACACCGAGTTGCTTCGAAGATAGATGCAAATTTTGAACAATAATATATGGAAGTGAAACGAAAAGTGCACTCGCAAAAAAGTTTACCCCTACTGCAATTTTCATTAAACCATATATTTCATGCTGTCTTTTTACATATGAAAACCCTTCTTTTATACTTGTCAAGAAATGCTCTTTACTTTCAGCCATGTCTTTTTTATATAAATCGAATACGATAAATAATTGTACAATTACCGCTAAAAAGAATGTAATGCTATTTAGCAGGAAAAACGATTTAATTGAAAAGAAACCAAATACAACTCCACCAATAATCGGTGCTAAAATATTTGATAAAGATGCTGCCGTCTGGTTCAAAGCACTCGCTTTTTGAATACGTCCCTCATCTACTAAACTTGGAATAGATGAAGTTAATGCAACAGAATAAAAACTCGCACAAATTGATAATAATGCTGCTGAAACATAAATAAACAGAAGTGATGGCCCAAAAGTAGTTGCAAGGATAAACATAATAAGCATTGTTAAACTACTTAACAAATCAGTACCGATGACAAGCCATTTTCGATTAACACGGTCAGCTACAGCACCAGCAATCGGTCCACAGATCATCCTTGGAAGTGATCCGCAAACGAGCGTAATTGCAAACCCCATTCCTGAACCCGTTGTCTTTAATACGTATAATCCCATTGCAAACGTATAAATACCCGCTCCTAACAAGGACGTCATTTTTCCAATCATCATTAAAATAATATTTCTCGTTGCAATCTTCATTTTCCAATCATTTTGACCTATATTTATATCCCCCATTATGACACTCTCCCCTTAAAAGTTAAATTGTGTTAAACTTATTATATAATCAACTTTCCAATTTTTACAATAAAAAGTTTAATTGTATTTAACTTTTAAATTATAAAGGAGCATATAATGGCTACTCTCGGTGCAAAAATTAAAACGTTACGAAAAGAAAAAAAGCTTACTCAAACTGATTTAGCAGGTTCAGAGCTGACAAAAAGTATGCTAAGCCAAATTGAAAACGGAAAAGCTACACCTTCCATGAAAACATTACAATATATTGCTGAAAAACTTGGATGCGAAACGAGTTTTTTACTAGAAGATGATGATGTGGAAAAGATAGAACTCATTCAACAAATGGAACAACTAATAAAAGCAAATAAGTACGATGAAGTATATGAGATTTTACTACCTATCGTTCAAAAAGAGCTACCTCCTACTTTGAATACCGCTCGTTTATATAAACAATTTGTAACAGCTGCGGCTAAAATGAAAGATTACAATATTGAACATTACGTGGAAAAGGCTACTTCTATTTTTGAAAAATATACGTTATACCGGGAAAGTACGGAAACAAAATTAAAATTATCCTTTACGATATTCACACGTAAAAAGTATGCTGAATGTTTACAACTCATTGCTAGCATCCGAAATGACTATGAAGAGAAACATTTAGAAATGGATCTCATTATACATATCGAGTTATATTTATATGAGGCGATTATTTTTCTTGCATATGGTAATTACGAACAATGTGAAAGTGTCATTTTAGATGCGCTTGCATTTTCAAAAAAACATCAAGTGTATTATAAAACAGATGAATTTTACCGTATTTTATCTTACCAAAAAGTCCTAACGGCTGATAAAGAACAATATTTACATTACATAAAAAAATCAGAGCAATTTGCCATTTTTACAGAAGATACTTTATCTGCAGCGGTTATTAATCTTTTAAAAGCTTACTACTACAACACAATTACTCATGAATATACTATTGCATTAGAACATGTAGAACAATTTCGAGAACAACTAAAAGATGAGCGAATTTTTCAAGATGATGGATCGTATTATCTTGAAAAAGGAAAAGCTTTGTATGGTTTAAAACAATACGAAGAAGCTTTAAAAACATTACAACGTGCTATCATACCAGATTATATAAACCATCCACTTGATCACGCACGGCTTACAACAGCTGGGGCATATCGTGCTCTTTGTTATGTCAAACTTAATGATAAAAAAAGAGCTCTTGAAGAAGTAACAGAAGCATATGAAATCGTACAGTCCTATCCTGATTCCATCTTCACTTCATTTATTAAAGAAACATTACAAATAATACAAAAACTTTAAGAATGTCTCAAAATGGTATATTATTCCTCTTTTTTAGCAAAGATAATAATGATGGGAGGAATATAAATGAATATACAACGTGCAATAGAGCTTTCTGTGTCAGCGGAACAAGCCAATGTCAGTTTTCAAGGCATGCCTGTTATGATTCAACACGTCGATGAAAGCAATGAAACCGCCCGCATATATGAAGTAAAAAACCCAGGACGCGAATTAACTGTTCCAGTTAATAGCTTAGAGGAAATATAAGAAATGCCACTTCTCTTTTGAAGTGGCATTTTTCTTATGAATCAAAAATACAACTATTATTTCTTCTAATTTTTTAAGCTTATAATAAGAAAATGTAAATTTTATACTCTAACCCTATATTTTGTGATATTTTATACTCTGGAAATAATCAAATCTTTATAGATGAATAATATAAATTTTTTTCTATTTCCCACTCTATACATAAAGGAGGAATTGTATGAGCCTCTCTATATACGAAGGTTTAGGTATTATTTTTTTCGTAATCATTATTACTTACGCCCTTGCACACAAATATTTATGGTCAAAAAAATTACTTATTATTCTATTTCTCATTTGTAATGCTATTTATCTTATTTGGCGAACTTTTTATTCGTTACCAACTATTAATCTCATAAGTATTATCGCTGGTATTATATTGTTAATTACAGAATGGGCTGGTTACTTACAATCTATCGTTTTTAGCATTGTTTCATGGAAACCATATAAACGGAAAGAAGTACCATTATCCACTTTTGAAAAACTACCTACTGTCGACATATTTATTGCCACTTACAATGAACCGATCGATTTGTTAAAACGTACTGTAGCTGGTTGTACGTTGATTACTTATCCGAAAGAGTTACTAAACATTTATATTTGTGACGACGGGCGCCGTGAAAGTGTAAAGCAACTTGCGGCAGATTTTTCTGTTCATCACATAACTCGCACCGAAAACAAGCATGCAAAAGCTGGAAATTTAAATCATGCGATGCTTCATTCAAAAGGTGATATTATCGTAACAATGGATGCCGATATGATACCACGAGCTAACTTTTTAGAGCGAACGATTGGATATTTTTCTAAAAATAATGTTGTATTCGTTCAAGCACCACAAGTTTTTTATAATGCTGATCCTTTCCAATATAATTTGTTTTTTGAAGATAACATCGCCAATGAACAAGATTTCTTTATGCGCCAGTTAGAAGAAGGGAAAGATCGCTTTAATGCTACGATGTATGTTGGTAGTAACGCCCTATTTCGCCGCACCGCGCTTGAAGAAATTGGAGGATTTGCGACTGGAGTTATTACTGAAGATATGGCAACTGGTATGCTACTACAAGCTAACAAATGGGAGACTATATTTGTCAATGAAACACTAGCTGTTGGATTATCCCCAGAAACATTTAGTGATTTATTAAAACAACGGGACCGCTGGTGTAGAGGGAACATTCAAGTCGTAAAAAAATGGAATCCTTTCACTATAAAAGGATTATCTTTTATGCAGCGTCTTTTATATGCAGATGGAATTCATTATTGGTTTTTCGGTGTTTATAAAATGATATTTTTATTAGCACCGCTATTATTTTTAGTATTTGATATTTATAGTTTAGAAATTAATTTCATGCACTTATTTATGTTCTGGGCACCTGCCTTTTTAACATCACAGCTTATTTTCAAAGCTGTTTCTAATAAAAAACGAACAACTACGTGGAGTCATGTGTACGAAGTTGCTATGGCTCCTTATATGGGATTTGCTATTTTATCAGAAATTTTCTTACGTAAAAAGTTTCAATTTCATGTGACAAGAAAGGGAGTTCAAAATAATACAAGGCATTTTTTATGGATTGCAAGCATCCCTCATCTCATATTACTCATTTTAACAATTATTGCACTTATTCGAGCAACACTTATGCTCTTATACCCTGAGCAATATTATATTGAAAGAGAGAGCTTATATATTAACATTTTCTGGTTACTATACAACGGGATAGCTATTGTCACTTCACTATTTGTAGCATTTGAAAGACCGCGTTTTCGAAATTCAGAACGTTTCGTAGTAAATTTACCAGGTACTTTATATGCCGAAGATATGATCATTTCTTGCAATATCCTTGATATTAGTGAAACGGGGGCACGTTTTGAATTAGATTCCTCCATTCCATTTGAAACTTTATCAAGTCTATCTTCCTATATGCTATCTTTTGGCGAGGTAGAAAAGATTTATAGTACAAAAAAATGGATTCGGAGACAAGAAAGTTCTGTACAAGTTGGTGTATCATTTGATGATGTATCCCATGAGCAATATTGTAAACTCATTCTTCATCTATTTAGTAAACCGGTTAATGACCGGGTGGAAAAGGTGTACGATAAAGCATTTCTTACACTAGCAATTGCATCTTTCATAAAAAACACAAAAAAAGCACCAAGACAATTTCGCAGGCAACATATACGTGAGCAACTGATGTCTCCTGGAACATTGCATATGAATGGGATGCCGATTGAAGCGACCATTATCGACTATAGTACAGGTGGGTGCCAAGTACAAACGAACATCCCTCTTGTGATTGACCAAATTATACAAGTAACAATGGAAGAACGTAATATTCAAAAGAAAAATGCACAAGTGTGTTGGATTCAAAAAAAGGGTCGTAAAATATATGCTGGATTAAAATTCACAGCGTAAAAAAGAAAAGAAGCGTCGTGCTTCTTTTCTTTTTTACATGCTAAAATACTTATTAAAGGGGGGGAATGTATATGAAAAATACTTCACAAAAAATGAGTCATTATTATGCCGTGATATTCACTTCTAATTTATCAAATGATACAACAGACTATAATACCGTTGCCGAAACAATGGAGGAACTTGCAAAGCAACAACCTGGATTTTTAGGTGTAGAAAGTGCACGAGGTAATTCTGGACTCGGAATAACAATTTCTTATTGGGAATCACTTGATGCAATTGAAAATTGGAAGAAGAACGCCTTACATAAAGAAGCGAAAAAAAGAGGTCGTGAGCAATGGTATGAAAACTTCCATCTGCGTATTTGCCTTGTTGAGAAAGAATTTAAGTTTCAAAGAGGCACAATATAACTATGAAGGAAAAATTAGCTCTCGTTATTGTTCATGAAATATATGGTGTGAATGACCATATGCATCACGTTACCGAGCAATTTACTTCATCTCATATTGACGTATTCTGTCCTAATCTTCTGCACTTACAACACGCATTTCATTATCGTGATGAAGAAAAAGCATATGAACATTTTGTAAATCATATTGGATTTAATGATGGAAAAGACCAAATTGAAGCATTCATCAATACCCTTTCAAGCAATTATACACATATTGGACTTATCGGCTTTAGTGTTGGAGCTACCATCTCATGGCTATGTAGTAACAATCCGAAAATAGATTTTATCATCGGATGTTACGGTTCTCGTATACGCGACTATGTTCACATAAAGCCTACATGCGCTACACTACTTATATTTCCTGAAAAAGAAGCTAGTTTTTCAGTATCCTCTTTAATTCAAACATTGCAGCAACAAAAAAATCCTTTACTAGAAATACAACAACTACACGGTGAACATGGATTTCTAAATCCGTACACTGAAAAATATAACGGGCACTCTACAAAACAAGCATACAATGTAATAGATTCATTTCTTGTAAAGTGAAACTTTATTAGTTCTTTATTTGGGTTATTGTTGTTAGTTATTTCGGGGATGTAATAGAAGAAGGAAGAAAAGCCAACATTCAACTTTTCTTCCTTCTATCTTTACCTTTAGCTTTCACTGTCACTGATTCACAAGGTGTATAATATATTTGAGGTGTCGCCTTATCAACAAACATCATAAACGTAATAAAGCCGATAATAAAGAAAATAAACAACGTTAACAAAATTGCTCCTATCGTTAAAAGTATCATAACACCACCCCTATATTTTTCATGTTATTACACCTTTCGCTATTATATGAGCGTAATCCTTTTTAGAAAAAGAAACGTAACAAAATAATCACAACCACTCCCGTTAATACTGTACCTAATAAACTACGAGTATATATCGCTACAAGAAATGTGGGAATTGCTGCGATAAGGTAATCCCACTGCATCGTCTCATGCATAAATAAAACTTGTGCTAAAAGCGCTGCTAATATCGCAATTGGTATGTAATTTAACCATTTTAAACCCCAGTCAGGAATTTGTAGTTTGCTAAATACGAGTAGAGGTAAAATACGTGGCACGAGTGTAACAGCTCCTGCTGCTAGTAAAAGTAATAATACATCTAATCTCATTTCCATTTTTCAATCACCACTCCAATCGTCGCAGCTAGTAATGTTGCGATAATAACCGCTATACTATCTGGCATAAATAGGTGTGAAACGTATGCGATGATAATCGCTACAATTGCAACACTTAAATGAATTGCTAGTTTTGGTTTACTACTTATGAGCTGAAGAACAAATAATCCAATAAACATCGCTGGTAATGCATAATCCATCCCGTATGTATGTGGATCTGGTATCCACTCACCAAACAGTCCACCAATAATAGTAGCAAGAATCCAATTTAAATACGCTGTTACGTTAAGCCCGATCATCCATCTTTCACCTAAATATCCTTTTTGCGCCGCGTGTTGCACTGCAACGCCGAAAGTTTCATCTGTAATTTGCGAACCGATGATTAAGTTTTTAAATAGAGGAATTTTCGTAAAGTACGGCGCGAGTGCAGCACTCATAAGAAGGTGGCGCAAGTTAACAAAAAATACAGTAAAAATAATTGCGGAAGCAGGAGCACCGGCTGCATACATACCAGCTAATATAAATTGGGCAGAACCTGCATAAATTAAAGTGGACATAAATGCAATTTCAATGATAGAAAAACCTGCTGTTTTTGCAATTACACCAGCTGCTATACCGATGCTCAAGTAACCAAATACAGTTGGTAAACAATCTTTTACTCCTTGCTGAAATGTATCATCGCTCTGCAAAGCTACATGTGCCTGAGCTTTACTCATCTCTATCATCCTCCATTCCTTCTAAAGTTCGTTTTCCTGTTACGACATGAACTAAATCTATATTTTCACGCCATAACGTATCTAACTTATCAGCTCCAAATTCCTTCGTGATTTCTTCAACCATAATATCGTGCCGCACATACTCTGTAGCAACGAGAACTAGCGCTGGGTCATACGTTGTAACGGCCCATGAAGTGCTATCATTTGAGAAGTTCGCAATTAATACTTCCTCTCCATCACGCGCAATAACAGTTAAATGACCACCCATTCTCTTTTCAACAACGTGAGGCGTCATATAATTATGGTGAAACGTCGCTCCTATTTTTGTTTCTGGAGCTCCAAATAAGATTGAAAATATATGTACGCCTTCCTCTTCCTTTTGATAAATGTATGGCTCAATTTCATGCACTTGATCTTCCCATACAGAAATCCATAATTCTTCCTTTGCCCTATTAATTATATTGCATATTTCTTTTAAAACACGATCATTTGAGCGAATATGCGAAATTACATCTATTTGTCGCTCTTGTTCTAAACAATTTAATTTCTCATCTAAAAATTCAAAGGACTTTTCAAAGTCTTTTCGCATTCGATTCATTAATTCGGTAGCTGGTACTGGTACATATTTAACTGGTTCAGAAGGTACAATATGCACTGCTCCTTTATCCATTAACTTACCGAGTACCTCGTAAATCATAGAACGAGGTACTCCTGTTTGTTTACTCACTTCATAGCCAGTTACTGGGGAATGTTTTAACAATCCAATATACGCTTTACATTCATATTGGGAAAATCCTAACTTTTGTAATTCCTTTATAATTTCATCCATCGGTAACCCCTCACAATCTAAATCGCTCTTACTTCAAAACGGCGATTTTGCTTCCCTTTACTTTTTACTTTATCAATAACAAGTGTTCCTATTTCACTCGTATTTTTCACATGTGTGCCTCCACAAGCTTGTTCGTCTAAGTTTTCAATTGTAACAATGCGGATTTCTTGGATAGTAGTTGGCAGGAGATTTATTGCTGTTTTAATCATTCCTACAGCATTTTCTGCTTCTTCGCGGCTCATATAACGAGTGGAAATTTCTTTATTTTGCTTAATAAGTTTATTCACTTCCTCAACAATTTCTTCTACTTCCACGCTCGATAACTCTTGTAACTCATTAAAATCGATACGTGCTTTATCAGGATAAATTTGATTTCCGGTGCATAGAGCTCCATACTTTTCATAAACTACAGCTCCGATAAGATGCAGTAAAGAGTGATGACGCATTAAATTATGACGTCTTTCCCAATTAATCTCTAATTTAACTGGACCTAATTTTACTTGAGCTTCATCTTTTATATAGTGAACTATTTCTCCCTGCTCCTTCTTTACTTTTTCAACTTCAAATACAGACCCATCTTGTACAATGACACCCGTATCACATTCCTGTCCTCCACCAGTTGGATAAAAAACTGTTTCTTTTACAAATACTTTATTCCCTTCCACTCTTATCACTTCTGTCTCGCAACTCGTTTTGTATGCATCTTCTAAATATAATGCCGTTTTCATACTCTCACCTCTTTAGTAGTTATAGTTATACCTACTAATATAAAAAATAATATTCATACAGTCAACTTATATTTCAGAATTTTTAATTTTAAATAAAAAAAGCCTTTTATAATAAGGCTTTTTTCTACATGCTATTATTTATTTTAACTGTAAAGTATTTAACATGTTTCCCGCCAAATGCTCCCGTAAAGTAGAACCTGTATACTCTTCCCTAAATACTCCCGCCTTCACAAATAAAGGAATGACTTCACTAAAGAATAGATTTAGTGACTTGGGAGGTCCTCCTGGAATAGCAATAAATCCATCTAACGCTCCGGCCTCAAACCTATCCATAATTTGCTTCGCAACGTCTTTTGGTGTACCAACCGCAACCCAATGAGCCGATCCAACAACTTCTGGTCGCTCTAGTATTTGTTCAACTGTTGGTTCATTTTTAATAATGAAATGCCGTAATAATTCTGCATGTGTTTTACTACGTACAGTTTGATCCCGACTTGGCAGCATCTCTTCGGTAATTTTACTTTCTAGCGGAATCCCTCTCGCATCTAATCCGAGAACCATTTCAAGTAACGCATATCTCTTCTCTTTTGTGAGATGTTGATGAGCTTGTCTATGCATTTCTAGCGCCTCTTCATATGTATCACCTATAAAGAAATATAATCCAGGTAATACGCGTATAGCATCTTGCTTCCGGCCATGCTGTTCTGCTCTTCTTCTTAAATCTTGACGAAGTTCAATACCTGACTCTACATCTGGCGTTGCAGCAAAAATTGCATCAGCAACAGAAGCAGCAAAATTCCGACCAGACTCTGAAGCACCGGCTTGAAATAATGGCATTTCTCCTGATATATGCTGTGGGATATTCAGCGGACCTTTTACCTCAAAATATTCACCGCTATGTTCAATTGGCTTAGCCATCTCTCTAATAACTTCAGTGTTATCTATTTTCAACACTTCATAAGGATGGCTCCTCCAAAGTTTTCTTACTAACTCTGTACATTCTGCCGCTTTCGCGTATCGTTCCTCAGATGATGGCATCTCTTCCTCACCAAAGTTTTCAGCACCGTCAATGGATGTAACAATATTCCACCCTACTCGGCCGTTACTAATCCAGTGTAACGATTGTAATTGCCTTGCTAATATATATGGTGGATAAAACGAAGTTGAAGCAGTTGTAACGACTCCAATTTTTTCTGTCGCATAAGCAATAGCAGTAAACAGTAACGTCGGGTCTAAAATGACATTCCCTTTATTACGAGCAATTAAATCTGGGTGGGCCACTAAATAATCGGCTTTAAAAACAAAATCTAACTTAGCCTTTTCTGCCTGTAGTGCCAACTCTACTTGCTCATCAATTCCGGAATTAAACTCATTCTCTTGTTCTTTCTTTCTAGAAATTAAACATAATCCAATGCAAAGTTGATTCTTTTTAGACATCTTCACACCATCCCCTTATTTTTAATTCACTTAGTTAAACAAATGTTGCTGTCATTATGAAATTCTATTCTTATGAAAATAGATAAAATGATATTGATAATCATTATCATTTTATGATGTAACTGTAATAAAAGCAATAACAAAAAAGACTCCCACTTTTGGAAGTCTTTTATCTCAATATTTCATTCGCTTCTTTTTCATAAATTTTATCAAATGACGTCATAACACGCTGTGATGCTTGAATCATTTTTTGATCCGTCATAAGATCTGCCATCTCTTTCGTCATATCAACATTTGAATTTTCTAGCATATGATTTTTTACTATTCCTGTTCCGTTCGGTAAATTAGCAATGTTTCCTTCTGCTAGTGTAAAGCTTTTGTTCTCACGTTGCACGAGACGAGCATTCGTTTCGGCATCTACTGTTTTTGTTTGTAAACGAGCAATATTATTTTGTGTTACTTCATCATATAATGTACCGTCTGCTTGTACAGCAACCTTTGCTCCTTCTGGAATACGAATACGCTCATTATTCTCTCCCATTACGAAAGCACCTGAAGATGTTTGTAAATAACGATCACTATTTAATGTGAAACTACCATCTCTCGTTAAAAACGTTTCATCATTTTTAGAAGTAACGAAAAATGATGTTGTGCCGGCCGCGCCGTCATCTAAAAAGAAATCTGTAGCGCTATTTGTCATTTGTATATTTCCTTGTACTAAATTCACATGTGTTGCAGCTGGTACTACAGCGTAATCGACCGAACCGATATTTGTTACCGCCCCATCTCCTCGGCGATATGTGTCTTGTACATCAAATACTTTAGACGTCATATTTTCTGCTTTAAATCCTGTCGTTTGAGCATTTGCAACGTTATTCGAATGAACATTAATACGCTGCATGTAATTCATCATACCCATAGAACCTATATAAAGACCGTTCATATTCGTTTGAATAAGGCAAGCGCCTTATTCTTCACCTCTTTTCTACGATGTTTGTAACATTTGTTTCGCTAAATGTTCAGCTGTAGCGATATGTATATTTTTCCTTATGTCTTGGCCATCTGTCATTAATACAATAGGAGCTGATGATACTGCTGGAATTTTCAACAATTCGCCACTACTTGCTGTTTCATCAAATTTTGTAAACACAATACCATCTATATGAATATCTTTAAAGTTTGTAATGATTTCAATCATATCTTTACTTTTCATCGAAGCTGATAACGTTAAACAAATATAATCTGGTTCTACTTGTCCCATCGTTTCAATCATTTCTTCCACTGTTTCTGACGTACGATAATTTTTTCCGGCTGTATCAATTAAAATATAATCGACGCGTGCTTCTTCTTTAAAATACGTAAGCGCTCTTGTCATTGCAGCTTCATCACGCACAGCAATTACTTCCGATCCAATTGTCTTTACGTTATCTTGCAATTGCTGCACTGTCCCTATGCGAGAATGATCTGTCGTTATAAAACCAACTGTTTTGTTCTTACCGTGAAATTGCCATGCCATTTTGGCGAGTGTCGTCGTTTTACCAACGCCAGTTGGACCGATTAATGCGATTGTTTGTACTTCTTTTTCAAAGACGTTTTCCGTATTAAAATGAGATTTCATATCTTCCAATATGTACCTGATAACTTCTTCTTCTGTAATCATCGTTGCATTTTCAAACTTTATTTTTAACTTTTCAGCATATGCATAAATGAAATATTGTTCTACATCGTTTTGTTCTAGCATCCGAATTACTTTTTGAATAATAAACGGTACAGATTCTTGATTTTCTTTCTTTGGAGCTACTTCTTCTTTCTTTACCTGAACGACTTGTTTCACAACTTTTTTCTTTTTCGTTACTTCCGCTTCTTTCGTCGGTTTCACAACGACAATTCCTTTTTCGAACAGCTTTAATAGTTTCTCTTTTTTTCTTGCCCATTCTTCACTATTTCCTGTTTGCATCGCCGCGTATGACATAGAAGTCGTTACGTTTTCTAAATTGTGCAGTACTGATTGAATTCCATTCGCCTTCACAATTTGTTCTGAAGGATCATTCACAACATCCATTAACTGTTCATGAAATTGAGCTGTACCTTCATTCACTTCTTCCTGTTTTTCTTCTGGAAAAGCAACTAACATTTCATAATCCTTTTTCCAGAAAAACGGTATATTTCGTTTTACACTTTCATCGACAACGTAATAATAATCTGTACCATATTGGTCAAATAACTTTCGATACAATTCATTTTTCGAAGCTGCTTTTATTCGCATTAACGCTTCTTTCTTTTCTGTACTTTCCATTACTTCACCCCCTACTATTCAATATAGGCAATTTGATCCACAACAATTTCTGGTGCTAATTCGCTAATACAAAGTACTTGTGCTTCCACTTGATAACGTTCTAGCAGTCTTACGATCGCAAATCTAAAATCTTTTCTACGTGTTAATAACACTGGTTCTCTTCCCATTAAACGTGCTTGCTTAAAGACGCGCTGCACTTGCTCAACGACACGTGTTTCTAAATCTAAATCCCAGTTTAATAAGTAACCTTGATATGAATTATTCACAACATCCGCATCTAACTCAATTGAATCAGAGAAGAGCGCTGCATATATTTTTCCGTCCGGATTTTTCGCATTTTCACAAATAACTTTTGAAATACATTCACGAACAAATGATGTCACACCGTCAACGTGGTTTTGATAAATTTCTTTGCCGTCAATAATACCTTCAATAATTGTTGGTAAATCACGAATAGAAATACCTTCTTTTAGAAGTTGTTTAATAACATTTTGAACGAGTGATAAATCAATTTCTTTCTTCTTAATCTCTTCTAATAGAACGCCATTATCATTTTCAAGCGAGTTAATTAAGTCTTTTACATGTTGACGCTGAATTAATTCATGAAGATTACGTCTAACAACAACATCTAAATGTGTAATTAATATGCTAAGTGGCTCTAACACTTGATAGCCTTTCATTTGTGCATCTTGCACCATATGCTCTAAAATCCAATATCCATCTTCACCGAAAATTGGATCTTTAGCTGGCTCTGCATCTAAATCAGCCATTACGTTCGGTGTTTTCAGTGCTAATAAATAACCTGATTTTAAAACACCTTCAGCTGCCTTAGCACCTTTAATTCGAATAATGTAACGTCCGCGTGGTCTAAAGCTCGTATTATCTTTAAAGTTAATTCCAGGAACGTTAATACCAAGGTCAGTAATAATCGACTTCCGCATAAGAACAACTTTATCACGAGCTGTTTCCCCGTTAATTTTCTGCTTTACAAGTGCTGCTAAATCTAAACCGAGTTCTACAATAATCGGATATTTATCCGTAAATACTCCGAATGAATCTTCCACTTGTTGCAGTTGCTCATCTTCGCCTTGAATCATTTCTAATTCTTTTTGAAGCTCGTCTTCTTTTTCTTTCTTTATTCGATTTTTATTACGAATGCCTAAGAAGATAATCGTTCCACCAACGAGTGCGAATGGTAGAAACGGTAGCGGAGTAAAAATACCCATTGCGATAAATAAACCACCTAGTGCATATACAACGACTTCATGCGCTAATAACTCTTTAAAGATACCTTCTGTTACTGTATCCGGTGAGCCGTCAAATACACGCGTTACGATAATACCTGTTGAAATTGCAAGCATTAATGAACCGATTTGGTTTACAATTCCGTCACCGACAGTTAACTGTGTATAATGAAGAGCTGCATCTGCAAAGCTCATTCCTTGCTGCATCATGCCGACAATTAAACCGAAAATAATGTTTACGAATAAAATGACAATCCCGAAAATAACGTCCCCTTTAATGAACTTTCCGGCACCATCCATCGCCCCGTAAAACTCTGTTTCCATATTTAATTTTTTTCGTTTTGCCTGTGCATCTTTTTCTGAAATAATACGCTGGTTTAAATCGGCATCGATAGACATTTGTTTCCCCGGTAAAGAATCAAGTGTAAAACGAGCTGCTACTTCAGCTGTACGAGATGCACCGTTTGCAACGATAAACTGGAATATGATTAATACTGTAAAAATAACGATACCAATTAATAAGTTTCCGCCAATTACGAACTGGCCGAACTCTTCAATAACATGACCTGCATTTCCATCTGTCAAAATCGCTCGCGTCGTCGAAACGTTAATCGATACGCGGAAAATCCCGATTAATAACAACATCGTTGGAAATGACTTTAATTCATCCCACTCGTTAATACTTGTCGCTCGCATATAAATAAGCACTGACATACTTAGTAGAAAAACGATAATGATATCAAGTATAAATGGTGGAAGTGGAATTAAGAGCGCCACTACGAATGACGCTGCTAAAAAGATAGAAAAATAGGTTCTTGCAGACTCTATCTTAAACAAAGAGATCTCCTCCAAACGCGCTATTACACTTCAAGTTCGTTCGTCTGAATTAAATAGCGCATAACTTCAATTACAGCTACGTATAAATCTTCTGGAATCGTCTCATCTTCCTCGACCTGATAATATAAAGAACGAGCAAGCGGACGGTTTTCCACCATTGGTATTTCTTGTTCACGGGCAAGCGTTCGTATATATAATGCGAGCTCATCTTCCCCTTTTGCAACGACAATTGGTGCTGCATCAACGTGTTTATTGTAACGAAGTACAACCGAAATATGCGTCGGGTTGTTCACAATAAACGTTGCACCATCCATCTTCTTCGCGATTGTCCCTTGCAAGATGGCATGCATAAAGTTTTTTCGTTTCCCCTTTACTTGCGGGTCCCCTTCATTATCTTTATGCTCCCTTTTTACTTCTTCTTTTTTCATCTTAATATCTTGCTCGTACTCCCATCTTTGATAAATGAAATCGATAATAGAAAGAACGATTAAAATAATTAAAATGGCTAAAAAGATAAATTTAATTTGGCTAATAATTTCAGTAAGTGACGCTGTCCAGTTAAATCCAATCATACTAACAATCTTCTCTAAATTCTTTTTAAAGAGAACGTACGAAACGTAACCGATTAATCCCATGTAAAACAGTGATTTCAAAATATCTACTAAACTTTTACGACTAAACAATCTCGTAAAATAGTTTTTCGGATTAATACGTGACGCTTTCGGTTTAATGACTTTAGAAGAAAATAGGAAGCCGACTTGAATCATATAATTGAATAAATGAAAAGCATATACGAGTATTAATATCGGAGCCGATACTTTCAGTAATAAAATCCCCATTAAATAAAAATACTCGGTTGAATCTGTATTTTTTCCAATTTGATCAAACAGCACCGCTACGGAATTTGCAATCTCATAACCTAGCCAATCTCCGAAGAAATAAACGACAACTGCTAATACGAGAATGGAAAATAAATTATTTAAATCTTTACTCCGGGCAATATTCCCTTCTTCACGCGATTTTTTACGCTTCTGCGGGGTGGCCTTTTCTGTTTTATTATCCTTTGCCATGCGCGTCCCCCTACTTCGTTAAGAAAAAGTTAAATAGTTTCGTATATTCTTCAAGTAATACATCCGTCATATTTTTAAACACATAACCGAGCATCGGTACACTCATCGCAATAAACAAAATACCACATGTAATTTTAATTACGTATGCATTCATAAAAACGTTTAATTGCGGAGCATTTTTTGCAATTAAAATAAGAACAAAGTTAATGATGAATAAACTTCCCATAAGCGGCAGAGCAATTTCAACCGCTGATGTGATCGCAAATAATAACGTTGCGAGTAGACTATCTAAAAAACTAGTCGTCAACAATTTTGAAATCGCCTCTGTATATTGAAACGACTTTAAAATAGTGGCAACGAAATAGTTAATGCCGCCCAGTGAAATAAAAATAATAAGAAAAAATATATCAAAAATTGTTGATAGCAAAGTGGACTGTGACCCTGCATTTACATCAAACAAACTTGCTTGTGATAAACCAATATCAAAGTCTAAAATATGCCCTGCCATTTTCGGAATGTTCCACAGCATTTCTACAATTTTTGAAAGTGATAATCCAATTACAATTTGCGTTCCTGCATAAGCTGCAACGTCCCAAACTGTCTTGATGTGAGAGACATCCACTTGATCCGCCACTGTAATTGAAAGAGCGAGTCCAACTGTAACCTTCGCCATTGCTGGAATGGATCGGCCTGAGAAAAACGGTAAAAAATATAAAAATGAAGTAATGCGACAAAACGCAAAAAACGTTGCCGCCCATAATTCCATATTCATTTCAGTTCACCTATCTTAGTACGAACGCAATAGCGATGGGATTTTATCAAATAAATCTAAAATAAGCATCGTTAACTCTTGGAACATCCACGGACCTAAAATGATAATTACGAGCACAATACTCGCCATTTTCGGTAAAAACGTCAGCGTTTGCTCTTGAATTTGCATCATTGCCATAATAACCGCGATAATAATAACGACAATCAGACTTACAACGGCAATCGGCATTAAAATCATAACCCCTTTATAAAAAAAGGTTTGGAAAATATCTATAATTGGTGACGTATTCATTTATATGACTCCTATCACATAGCATCAAACGCTTCAGGCGACCGTCTTAAACATAATATCGACAATTTTTGTATATCCACCTAAATATACGAAAACGAGTATTTTAAACGGTAAACTTAAAATCATCGGCGGTACCATCATCATCCCGAGGTACATTAAAAGTGTACTAATAATCAAATCTATAAATACAAACGCTAAATAAATGAACATCCCTGTTAGTAAACCTTTTTGAATTTGCGTTAACGTAAAGGATGGTACGAGTGTAAATAAGGAAAGATCTTTCAAATCTTTCGGCAACTCTTCTCCGCGTACTTTCAGCATCATTTTCAAATCATGCTTATACGTATGCTTTGACATATATTCTTTCATAATAGGAGCTGTCGTTTCCGCAGCTTGACTTACTGTTATTTTCTCTTTCGTCATCGGATCCCACACATCGCTCTTCAGTTGCCCGAGTACAGGCTGCATCGTAAAGAGTGATAAAAATAATGCAAGTCCAACAAGCACTTGGTTTGGTGGTAAATTCATTACCCCAAGTCCTTGACGTGTAATCCCAAGAACAATCATAAAATAAGTAAAATGTGTAAATAATAGAACGATAGAAGAAGATAATGATAAAAGGGTAACGAGCGCAAATAGTTGTACACTTGAATTACTCGTAAACTCTTTTCCATTTTCGAAATTAATAAAACCGTTCGGGGCCGCATACGCTGGATTTACAAAAATAATTGAAAAAACGATAGAAAATACGAAAATAACGGCTAATAATGATAACTGTTTCTTTATTCTCATGATGGATCCTCTACTTTTTTCGTTTCAGTCTTCACCGCGTCTTCTAGTGCTTGTTGAAACTGATTTCCTGTTCCGGTTAATTGCACAGACTGCACACCGTTATTACTAATAACAGTGAACACTTGCTTTCCGTCCACTTCAAATAAAAAGGCACTCGTTTGATGATTTAAATACACGCCGTCTTTTACTTGAATATGGCCATTTTCACCCTGCTTAAAAAACTGCTGTTTGCGCGTCTTTTTTGTCATATAATATGCACCGTAACCGAGCGCACCAAACAGTAAAACGACTTGAAATAAGGTCGTCATATACGACATATGACTCCTCCTCTACTCTTTATCTTGCATTTGACTTTGCGCTTTCATAAGCGCCGCTTGTTTCTTGTCAGCTTCAATTTCAGAAATGATAATACCGAATTTCTCGTCCATTACGATTGCTTCACCGATGCCGACTTTCATATTACTTAAATACACATCTACTTTATGTCCTAAGTTTTTCTCTACTTCAAGAACATCGCCAACTTTTAACTGCTTTACATCACCAAGCGTAATAGATGACTTTCCAAGCTTTACACCAAGTTCAATCGAAATATCTGAAACAGTATCGATATGTGCTTTGCCTGCTTCATTTCGCTTTCCTGCAAAATCTTCTAATCCCATTAATGACACAGGAGATACTTCATGCTTCATATGGATCCTCCTACTCTACAAAACTTTTAAATAGGAGCGCCTTACGCGTTCCATCTTTTCCAATAAAACAATTAAATTTATGCTTTCCATCTACATAACCAAGTAATTCATCCGAAACTTTCGTATGAAGCGGAATAATATCCCCTTCTTCAATTTGTTCAATCTCACTCATTGTCATTTTCTGCTCACCAATCGCAACGTGAACAGGTTTGTACACTTGATTTACTTTCACTTCCACTTCAGACGTATACTTCCTACGTTTATCCGAAGAATGTTCGACAATATTTTCAGACGTTAACTTATCCATAATTTCTTCAACAGATAAGAACGGAATCCCGATACGCACCGTCGTATTCCAAAAATCTGTTTTCATATTTACATTAAGTAATGAAATGATATCGCTCGCTGTCGTAATCTTTAGTGCATTCGGATCTGTTTCCGTCGTTACAAATTTCGGTTCAATCGCAACAACACTTTCAAATGATTGCTCTAAATTTTTACAAAGAAGCAAGAATATATTATCAAGCGTTAAAAACTCAAATGCTGTTAACGGTCTGCGCATCGTAAAGTTACGCTTACTATCTCCGCCAAGCCAACATTCATGAATATAAATAACGAATGCTAAATCAATCTCAATAACAATTTCTCCAAGCTCTGGTAAACCGAGATCAATCACGCAATATAAATAATAATCTTTCGGCATTTTCTCCACATACTCACTCGTAAATGGAACTTGCTCAACTGTTGAAGGCTCTAGTTCAATTGGAATACGCATACGCGCTGATAACGTCTGTGACGTCTGTTTTCCAAACGTAGAAGCAATCGCTTGCAAACTACGTAAATGCTCAACACCGAACTTCTCTGGTCTATTAAAATCATACTCTTGAAATTTCTCTTGCTTTCCTGCTTCTTGTGCGAAAGCTGGCATTTCCTCGCCTTCATTTACCGCCTTCAGCAGGGCATCAATTTGCTCTTGGCTTAATTTTTCGCCACTCATGACAATCCCCTTCCCTACCTTTTCAATTCAACGATTTCAACGTACATCTTCCCATTCTTCGTCAAAATCTTTCCGGTTCCAATCTCTTCATTCTCAAGCATAAGACGCACCGTATTTTTCGTTGAATTTTCAAGACGATACAATGTACCTTTCGTAATATGAAGCAAATCTTCAATTTTCTTTTTCGTATTTCCGATTTCAAAATAAATTGTTAACGGAATATCATCTTGTAATTTCAAATCTAGCCAACTCCCATATCATGTTCACGAAAATTTCATGTTCTCTCTATATATGAAACTCCCTATTTTGAAACGTCGATATTTAATATTTTTTTAATATATCCTTGCGTTTCTTTAAATGGCGGTACGCCTCCGTACTTTCTCACATTCCCAGGGCCAGCATTATAAGAAGCAAGTGCCAATACTAAGTCGCCGTTATTCTTCTTTAAATAACCGCTTAACTCTTTCACGCCACCTTCAATACTTTCAGCTGGTGAAAAGGGATTCTTCACGCCCATCTCCTTCACATTCGCTGGCATAAGCTGCATAAGTCCCATCGCACCTGCATGTGACACCGTTTTCGGATTAAAATTAGACTCTACTTCAATCATTTTTTGAATTAACGTTTTCGGAATTCCGTATGTACGGCTAGTGCGATCAATAATATCCTCATACTTCCCTTCATTGGAAGAACGTATTTTTTGAATATTATACTTCTTCGTTAATTCCCACGTATCAACAGCCTCATTTTTCGTTTCTGGGAAACGTCGTTCAAACTCTTTTTGCGCAACTTGCACTTCATCTGCTTTCTTCGTTTCAGCCTTTTCTTCAGGCTTACTCGCTTCCTCTACTTTATTAATAGTTTCTGCCGGTTTATTAACAACCGCTTCTATTTTCGTAGATTGTACCGGCTGACTCATATCCTCTACTTTTGCCGGCTGCGTAGTTTCTTTCGTCTCCTTCGCAGGCTCACTCTGCAACTTCTCTTGAAAACGACTACTAACAAATGCTTGTGGACTACTTAGCTTTTGCTGAATTTGTCCTTTCTTATATGCAAGCACTTCTTTTACTATATTTCCAACTATCATAATATCACCTTTTCGGTAAACAAAGATAATCTAATATTAGAGTTTTTTTTTAAAGTTTGCAATAATCCTTTTAATAATTATGTAATAAAAAAATGAATATATTGTTAAACTGTTATTTTTTTATATTTATTAATTCGAATTTTTAGTTGACACCCGTTGTAGCAAGGATTACAATAAATCTCGAAATTGATTTTTTCGCATATTACCGTTTTTCAATTTGCAGAAAAGTCAATATAAAAAAATGGGGGTTTCTTAACATGAGAATTAATACAAACATTAACAGCATGCGTACTCAAGAGTACATGCGCCAAAACCAAGCAAAAATGAGCAACGCTATGGACCGTTTATCAAGCGGTAAACGTATCAACAGCGCTTCTGACGATGCAGCAGGTCTTGCAATCGCAACTCGTATGAAAGCACGTGAAGGCGGTTTAAACGTAGCTGGACGAAACACTCAAGATGGTATGTCTTTAATTCGTACAGCTGACTCAGCTTTAAACTCAGTTTCTAACATTTTATTACGTATGCGTGACCTTGCTAACCAATCTGCCAATGGTACAAACACTAAAGGTAACCAAGCTTCTTTACAAAAAGAATTTGCTCAACTTACAGAACAAATTGATTATATTGCAAAAAATACGCAATTCAATGATCAACAATTATTAGGTACTGCAGATAAAAAAATTAAAATTCAAACGCTAGATACAGGATCTACTAATCCTGCTCAAATCGAGATTACACTTAACAGTGTTAAATCCGCTGATTTAGGTCTTGATGTACAAATTGGTGATGAAGGTGATGCTGAAAGTACAGCTGCTGCAGATCCAACGAGTGCTAAGCAAGCAATTGATGCAATTGACGCTGCCATCACAACAGTTGCTGGACAACGCGCTACACTTGGTGCAACATTAAACCGTTTTGAATTTAATGCTAACAACTTGAAGAGTCAAGAAACTAGCATGGCTGATGCTGCTTCTCAAATCGAAGATGCTGATATGGCAAAAGAAATGTCTGAAATGACTAAGTTCAAAATTTTAAACGAAGCTGGTATCAGCATGCTTTCTCAAGCAAACCAAACTCCACAAATGGTAAGTAAATTATTACAATAATCCATTTAGTAACTATAAAAACACACCTCTCTACAAATTGAGAGGTGTGTTTTTATATATCAATATCCCCCCAACAATTAAGGCCAAATATCTATTCACTGTTTGAATGCTTACAAACTTGGCATAGCTATTTCAATGCGTCTAATGCATTCCAAACCATACTTCCCTCTCTTTTATCATTCCACTATATAAAGAAGTTCAACTATTTATTTCATCATAAAATAAAAGAGAATAGCCTAACTGAACTGCACCCAATTGTTAGGCACAGTCTAACAATTGGGTGCAGTTTTTCTATGGCTAAATTTACAGCTGATGAAAAAATACAAATTGTTCTACGTTATTTGAACGGAAATGAAAGTTATCGAGAAATAGGTAGATCGCTCGGTATAAGTGACACAATCATTTTGAATTGGGTAAACCAATATAAACAGAATGGTCTGGAAGCTTTTCTAAAACGATGTACAAATTACACACAACAATTT
>NZ_JAKUFQ010000024.1:0-62860 GCF_022663475.1 Bacillus cereus group sp. BfR-BA-01382 | reverse complement strand
CCGATTGGTCCCGTTTCTCCGGTTAGCCCGGTTACTCCGGTCAGTCCCGTTATTCCCGTTGAACCTGTTATTCCGGTCGGTCCCGTTTCTCCGGTTGCTCCCGTTATTCCGGTCGGACCTGTTTCTCCTGTTGGAATATAAATTGGTGGAAGAATCGGAAATGTAGGTCCAATATTTTCTGGCCCTATCATCCCCTTATTCAATGATAAATTGTCATTGCGTTTCAATTTAATACCTCATTCCACATGTTTTTTAATTCATACACATCATTATGATCCTATTATTAAAGAATGACTTTATAACTATTCTCTTTTTCTTCCCAAAGAATTATTACATATATTAAACATTTTACCGTTGCTATAACCGCTTTAATTAATATAATAAATAAATCATTCTATTTAAAAAGTAATAAATCTATAACATTCTTATTTAAAAAGATGAGGTGATTTATATTCAAGATAATAATGAAATTAGAAAAAAAGAAATAATGTCAATGGCCCTTGACATTATTTTCCCTTACAGGCTTACTGGGCCTACCGGAAGTACTGGACCTACCGGAAGTACTGGGCCTACCGGAAGTACTGGTTTAATCGTTACAACAAACTCTATGTTCGCTAATAATACATTAGGTGGTCCCATCTCTGTGATATTAGGTGGCACTAATATTCCTCTTTCTAATAACCAAAGCCTCGGTAATTTTACAGTTAACGCCTCAAACGATATATTTACAATTCCTGTAACTGGAAGATATCATTTAACCTATCAAGTTAATACGACAACCTCTCTACTTGCTGGAACAAGACTACTATTAAACGCTTCTACGCCAATTCCTGGCTCTATTTTTTCTCCCGCGTTATCAACTTCAAATTATAGTAATAATTTAATTACTAATTTAAATGCTGGTAATACAATTTCACTACAATTATTTGGTATATTATCCGTCGTGAATTTAGTTGGAGGCGGATCAACAGGTGCCTCTCTTACAATTATACGAATTGATTAAAAAATGATTCATTCTTTTTTATAATAAAAAATCTAAATACTCACTTAGTAAATGTTACTATAGTGATTAAGTAATAAAAACAAATTATACTATATCCATAGTAGAAAACATCTATACTAAATTTTCCGTATATATATTATCAATTTACACTTCCCCCAAGTCGATGTTACATTAAAGATGAAGATTGTTTCTCCTTTACAGACCATCTCAATATGTATTTGAGAAACATCTCCAATCCTATACGCGAGAGCAATACTATATTGACACTCAATTGAGTGTCTTTTTTTATTCAAAAAAATAAAACCATCTCTTATAGATGGTTTTAACAATACACATTTACTTTTACTCTTTATATTATTGCCAGCTTATAAAGCTGGATAATAAATAGTCATACTTAACCGAGTTAATGTTCTTCCTGAATTAGTATAAGTATGCGGTCTATCCGCCTTAAAGCGAATTGAGTCTCCATTATTTAACGTATATTGACAATCATTTATATCAATTTTCAATTCCCCTTCAAATACCGTTATAAATTCCTCAGTACCCTCTTTATGTGCTTCTGAACTTAAATTCCCTTCTGTTTCAATTTCAACCGTATAGATTTCGAAGTTTCTATCATCTTGGAAAGGAAATGAGGGATACACTTTATATCTCCCATTGTCTTCAGACAATGCTTGAACATCATTTCGTAAAATCACTTTCGTATCAGGCTGTGGATTATTAATTAAAGAGGTAAAGGATACTTTCAAACCATTAGCAATTTTCCATATTGTTGTTAGTGTCGGGCTTGAATCTCCTCTTTCAATTTGTCCAATCATCGTTTTACTTACACCTGTTAATTGAGAGACCTTTTCTAAACTTAATTTTTCTTTTTCACGTATTGATTTTAAATTTTTTGCCAGAATAAGTTGAATTTCTTCCATAAAAAACACTCCTACATTGTATACAATATAACGTCCGTTATGTATAATAAAAAGCACACGTTATATTGTTCTTTTTGATCATTATAACATACAAAATAATTAGGGGGTTTTAAAATGCCAATATTTTCTTTTTTGTTATTTGTTTTTATAAGCAGCTTCACACCTGGCCCTAACAATTTCTTAGCTATGACATACGCAAATCAACACGGATTAAAGAGAAGTATAAACTTTTGCTTTGGAGTAGCATTCGGTTTTTTCATCCTCACTTCTTTATGTAGTTTCTTTAATATTGTATTAATTAATATTGTACCTATAATTGAATTGCCTTTAAAGATTTTAGGTGTCGCGTATATGCTATATTTAGCCTTTAAAATAATCACTAGTAAAGGCAGTGCAGAACCCGATGAAAAAAATAATAAAAACTTATTTACAGTGGGTATTTTTCTTCAATTTGTTAATCCAAAAGGAATATTATTTGGACTCACCGTAGTCTCTACTTTTATACTCCCTTACTACAACTCATATTCAATTTTTCTACTTTTCTCATTATTCCTAGGTATAGTTGGTTTACTGAGTACATTTAGTTGGAGCCTTTTTGGTTCCATGTTCCAAAAAATTTTATTAAAACATAATCAATTATTTAACATCATTATGGCTGTTTTATTGATTTTCAGTGCTATTTCAATTGTTATTCACTAGCTATTAACTCATTCTGGATGCTTTTTATCCTCTTTTCTGTATACATCACATCAATATTATAATAATCTTAAAATGTTTTTATTAATAATCTATTTCGTAGTTTCACAATTTATGGATTGGGACTACGAAGTAAACTAGAATGTTTCTCACTAGATAATATTAATTTTGTTGTGTGCCGCTAGCTTAATAAAGTTCTTCAACATTATTCGCTTTAGTATTATACGATTGTAGGCAAAATGAAAACAATAAGTCTACAACATAGGTATTTTAAAATCTTTTTATAATTATAAAGAAAAAATACCGTATAATATAAATTACTGCTCTTTAGGAGGATCACAATGGCTGATAAGTATAAATTTTTAATTCTCATTGTTACCGCATTTTTTCATTCTTTTCTTTAATAAAAGATTTCCGCAACACTTCAAAAAGTTTCTTTTGGGGTAGTTTTTTAATTCTTACAAGCTTCATGATACTATTAATACATGCTCTAGATTTAACTCAAATACTTATTTATCCAAAGCAAATTGCGCTTGAATTTATTACAATACCACGTAAATTATTTTTGCCATCTGTCACTGAGGCCGCCAGTTTCCCTACAACACTAAGATAATAATTTGATTACGAGCTCTTTTTTAACCTAAACATACCATATACAAAATCCAACCTTAATCACTTAATTACTGATAAGAACCTAACTTATAAAACGCATAATAATTATACTCATTTACTAGTATACAAGCCGTATCTCTTAGTAGAAGCACAGCATAGAATACGATACAGGACAAAACCTTCAAAAAACTTGTCTGAGTTAATTCTCAAAAAGGGGTGAATATAAATGCCTATCGTTAAACCTTTTATAGCTGGAAGACGATTTGTAAGTACAGCAGCAACAGGAACTGCTGCTGGAGCAGATTTAACTTTTGCTAACACAGACTTCACTGATGACACTGGCGCTGTAACAACATTCCCTGCTTCTTATGCCTTTTTAACACTTTATATTAATGGTGTTATTCAAACAGGTGATACTATTACTGGTGTGACTACTACAGCTGCTACTATTGTAGGAGGAGCAGTCCTAGATGGAGGCACTCCTATTGCAATTGAATTTACTATAACGTAACTTGATTTATCTTTTTAGAGGTTTCATTAAAAGAAACCTCTAATTTTAAAAATTCACATCAATTTTAGTAGCAACTACATATAGTACATTGCATATACTAGATAGAATGATAGGAACTTATACTCACTCACAAAAAGAGCACTTATCTATAGTGACCTTTTATATGGCACAATAATTCTTCTCCTATTTGCTCTTAGAGAACCTACTAAGCAGTTAGCTAATTTAGCTAACTGCTTTTTCCATATATTATTTATAGCTTTATCCGTAATAGTAACGCTTGTGCACTATCTACTATAAATTTTCATATATTGTATTATGATTGTCCAAAACGTGAAGTTAATACTCACGCAATCTAAATACAAGAAAGGAGTGAAAATATGCGCTCATCAATTCGTAAATTCGCTAATTTTAATTGTGAAGCACAAGCACCTAGTACACTACCTGCCCTAGGTTTTGCCTTCAATGCTACTTCACCTCAATTTGCAACATTATTTACACCACTACTATTACCTAGTACAGGCCCAAATCCTAACATTACTGTCCCTGTAATCAATGATACAATTAGTACTGGAACTGGTATTAAAATTCAGATAGCTGGTATTTATCAAATTAGCTATACATTAACAATTAGCCTTGATAACGTTCCGGTAGCCCCGGAAGCAGCGCGCTTTTTCTTGACATTAAATTCATCGACTAATGTTATTGCAGGATCCGGAACCGCAGTCCGTTCTAATATTATCGGAACTGGTGAAGTCGATGTATCAAGTGGTGTCATTCTAATTAACTTAAACCCTGGTGATGTAATTCAAATTGTCCCCGTTGAAGTAATAGGTACAGTAGATATTCGTTCTGCAGCGTTAACAGTTGCGCAAATTCGTTAATAAAGTGAAACTTTAATCAGCCCTCACCAATCGAACTTTTACGGGCAGCCCGGCCCTCACCTAACTTCTTTGCTTCCACTGAATTTTGAGGTGGGGGCCTTACTGCTCGGCAAATAGCGGGATAAAAACAAAAGACTTGGCTAACTAACATTTAATGTTCCTTATACACACTAAAATATATTTTTATAGATTTGACACACATTTATATTAAACAAGCATATTTTATTGTATGTTGACTATATAGTCATACAAATCTAAAGCGTTCATAAAAGCACACTTATATGTGTGCTTTATTTTTAATTAAAACCTACAACATTCTCAAACAATATCCATATATTATCTTGATTTCTCTCTAAATATATAGTTTGTCTCAGAGCGCTATACTGCGCTCTTTTTATTTAAATCCCAATTTTTAAAGTTCGATTTTATGATTTACGTTATACACATGCTCCGCTACTTTTGAAACAAGGTATACATCTAGAACACTTCAGTCATAAAGATATGTTCATAACATTAAATCGCTATTCACATGTTTTGCCTGGAATGCAGGAGGATGCTGTTAAAATATGTAGTGAAAGACCATTAGAATAATAATATTTTCAAATATAAAAAAATGCGGTTTCTCCTCTCAAGAGAAACCGCAACATATCAATGCTTTTACTATATTTTAAACTGACTCGTATACAAATCAAAATAGAATCCTTTATCTTCCATGAGAGATTCATGATTCCCTCTTTCTAAAATATTTCCATCTTTTATAACAAGGATTTGATCTGCCTTTTCAATTGTTTTAAGTCGATGAGCGATCACAAAACTTGTGCGACCTCTCATTAAATTATTTAGTCCTGCTTGTATTTGTAATTCTGTTCTTGTGTCAATATTAGATGTCGCTTCGTCGAGAATTAATATATCTGCATCTGCTAAAATTGCTCGTGCAATCGCAAGAAGTTGTTTTTGTCCTTGACTTAAATTCGATCCTTCTGAAGCAATTTCTGTTTCATATTGATTTGGCAAATGCTTAATAAAAGAATGTGCAGATGCTGCCTTAGCTGCAGTGATGACTTCTTCATCACTAGCATCTAAGCGTCCATAACGGATATTATCCATAATCGAGCCTGCAAATAAATACGTATCCTGTAAAACTACTCCTATTTTACTTCGTAAAGAATTAATATCATAATCTTTTATATCTTTTCCATCAATATGAATTTGTCCTTGCTGTATATCGTAAAAACGAGTTAACAAATTAATGATTGTTGTTTTCCCTGATCCAGTCGGACCAACTAAAGCAATTGTCTCTCCTGGCTGCGCTTTAAGACTTACTTCTTTTAAAATCGTTTTATTTTCTGCGTAGCCAAATGAAACATTCTCAAGTACAACATGCCCTTGTAAATTTTGTACAACAAATGCGTCTTTTTTATTTTGAATTTCTGGTACCTCATCCATAATCTCAAAAACACGTTCTCCACCAGCAACTGCTGCTTGAATTGTATTCATTAAAGTCGCAAATTGACTTAACGGTCTTGAGAATTGACGAGAATAATTAATAAAAGCCGCAATAACACCTATTGTTGTCATTCCGTTTAAGACCATAACTGATCCAGTCCCAATGACAAGCCCCATACCTAAGTTATTAATAAAGTTCATACTTGGAAAAATAAAAGCTGAAAATGTATCAGCCTTCGTAGCTGAAACTCTTAGCTGTTCATTAATTTTATTGAAATTTTGTACAGTTTCTTTTTCTTTTCCGTACAACGTTGTAACATCCGCACCTGTAATTGCTTCCTCAATAAATCCATTTAATTCACCTAAATCTTTTTGACGCTTCGCAAAGTTTTTACCACTATATGCAACTAGTTTTTTTGTAACGTAAAACATAATAGGTACTGTAATTAAAGTTACAATTGCTAAAATCCAATTTAAGGCGAACATCGCAATCGTTACACCTATAAAGGTTAACGCTGATGAAATAATTTGTACAACACTTTGTGTCAAAGCTTGGTTCAAATTATCTATATCATTTGTCACACGGCTCATTAAATCACCTTGAGAACGTACATCAAAGAACCGTAAAGAAAGCGTTTGGATTTTCTCAAAAATATCTTGTCGTATTTTTTGAATTGTTTTTAATGCAACGTTAATCATGACAAACGTTTGTAACCATGTTAAAAGTACCGTTACACCATAAATCGCGATAAGTAACATACACATTCTTGCTGTACCACTTAAATCTTTCGGTACAATATATTGATCTATAATGACTCCCATAAAATATGGACCTAATAATCCAAGTAATGTAGTAACAACTACTAGAAATATAACAAACATAAGAGCAGCTTTTTGATAGCCCATATAATTCCATATCCGCATTACAGTTCCTTGAGCATTTTTAGCTTTTCCCATCTTTGGCGTGTTTCTTCTACCTTTATTAGCAAATTGTCCTTGAAAATTACGCATGTTCTTCCCCACCTTCTTTATACAAATTACCACCTTGGGAAAGATAAATTTCCTGATAAACCTCACTTTGTTCTAACAATTGTTCATGTGTACCATTACCAACTAATTCACCATTATCTAATACAAGTATTTTATCCGCATCCATTATGGAAGAAATTTTGGACGCAATTAATAAAGTCGTTGTGCCTTTATATTTTGTTTTTAAAGCTGTTTGAATAGTAGCCTCTGATTTCGCATCAACTGCTGATGTAGAATCATCTAATATTAGAATCGGTGGTTTTCTCACAAGTGCTCTTGCAATTGATACACGTTGTTTTTGTCCACCTGATAGATTTGTTGCACCTTGTGTTAAATTATATTGATAAGATTCTTCCAGCTTATTGATAAACTCAGTCGCACAAGCTGATGCAGTTGCTACTTCCAGCTCATCGTGTGTTGCATCTTCTTTACCATAACGTAAATTCTCTTCTATACTACCTGAGAACAACAACGCCTTCTGAGGTACAAAGCCTATTGAAGCACGGAGTTTTTGCAAATCATATGTTTTAACATCTATTCCATCTATACATATTTCACCTTGATCCACATCATATAGACGTGGTAACAGTTTCGCTAAGGTTGATTTACCACTTCCAGTCGATCCAATAATCCCTACTTTTTCACCTTTTTGTATGCTAAACGAAATATCTTTTAAAACATATTCATTATTTTTCGTATAGCTATAACTAACATTTTTAAATTCTATATTCCCCTCGATTTTCTCAGGTTCAATCGCATTCGCTTCGCTTATAATATCAACTTCAGTATTTAACACTTGCTTTACACGATCCGCAGATGGAAAAGCTCGCGCAATTTGAATAAATACCATGCTAATCGACATAAGTGACATTAAAATGATATTCAAGTAATTAATAAATGCCAAAATCGCTCCTACTTGAAGTGTTCCACTGAATACTTTTTCTCCACCAATCCATAATGTTGCAACAATCCCGCCACTTACAACTAGCATAATGATTGGCATCATTAAAGAAATAAGTTGCACAGCTCGAATATTTATCTTCGTTAAATTTGTATTTACATTTCCAAATTGAGCGATTTCATATTTTTGTCTTACATACGCTTTTATAACACGCACACCAGATAAATTTTCTTGTAACTTTGTATTCACTTTATCTAATGCCTCTTGCACCTTTTTAAATGTACCACTTGCTTTACTTGCAATTAAAATAATTGCAAGTAATAAAATTGGAACAACTACAAGTAATATTGGAAATAACTCTCGCGCTGTTACAAAAACAATAATTATACTTCCGATAAATAACAGTGGGCCACGAACGAGAACACGTAATGTCATCGTCATTGCCGATTGAATAGAAGTGATATCATTCGTCACAATCGTTAATAATTTACCTGTTCCAAATGAATCACGATTATTACTAGAAAATGTTTCTATTTTCGCAAACACATCTTTTCTTATGTCTGTAGCGAAATTAACAGCTGCTTTTGTAGAATACATCATACACCCAAGCCCTCCAACTAAACCGAGTGCTGCTGCCCCTATCATAAGAAGCCCCATTTTTATTACATAATTTAAATCCCGATTTGCAATCCCAACATCAATGATATGTTGCATAATAGTCGGTTGAATTAAGTCCATCGCAACCTCAAGTACCATAAATAGCGGTCCAATAATAGCGAAGAACATGTATGGTTTTAAATACTGTAATAACTTACGAAATGATTTCATACATAATCTCCTTTTCCCATGAAATTACCACTGAATAATTCATATCCCTCCTTATTTAAGCGATATATTTTGTAATTTCTTCATTACTTCTATTATATTATGTAAATTAATATTTAACATTATTAAATGATAAGCATTAATGACTTTCTGGTCAATAAATGTGCTTTATATTATGTAAATACAAAAACCGCATTCTTACTGAAAAGAATACGGTTTTTCATCTATATTTCTTCAATTGTAAAATTTAAAAACTCAGTCTCAAATCCCTTATTTTTAGAAGGACTACACGTGTAAAAACCTATTTTAATAGGCTCATTCCCTATATCCTCCATTAAATGAGTGATTCTTATTTGTTCCCATTGATGGCTCTTTTTCACATATATTGTATAATCACCACGTTTTCGAATAATTCGAAAACGAATTTGTTGCTTAGCTTCTTCAGTTGGATAATCTTGCGTTGACCAGTCAGAATATCCATTATTCGTTACGACAGCACCTAAGTGAGATGGCCCTTCAGGGATATATTCTAAAGATGTTTTTAGCCAACAGTTCTCCGAAATCATAACAAAAAGACCTGCTTGATCGAATTTTGAATTTGGATTCATACGTAACTGAACTTCAGCTTGAAAGTCTGTCATCATCTCATTATAAAATACATGACCATTCATTACTTCAAAACCATAATGTGTTTTAAGCCAAAAATCAGTTTCTGCTTTCGAACGGACAATAAACGCATGATTGTCATTAATCTTATAGTATTCAGGTACATTCATTATAGTGAGTTGCTCAATACGTTCTGGTATATACGATATATAAAGCATTTATATAGACATTTAAAACTCCGCTAATACTGGGAATTTATAACCTTTAAAATCTAACTCTTTATCACTTCGAACCATTAAATACTTACTAGACTGTAATTCTGTAAACTGTACATCCTCAATCCCTAATTGATCTGGAGAAAAATAAAATTCGATTTCCGTAAACCTTTCATTGATTTCTCCACATATTTCATCTAAAACCGGAAGTACTGGCGCAAATACTCCAAATAATTTCAACTTTTCATTGTCTACTTCATAAACGATTAAAGCATCTAGTTTCTCTGAATAATACAATTTCTCATTCCATTCCGAGTCATACATATTCAAATAAAATGAAGGACGGAAATTTAAAGTTGAAAAATTATTTGAAAGTCTTTGGCCACTATCAATAGTTTCATGTATTAACTGTCTATTCTCTACATTATAGTAATCTAATTTTTTAAGTAGTGAATCGTTATTATTGTTTTTATCGTATGGTATAGTCATCAAATATTCCTGCACAACTTTAAATCCAAACGCTGTATATAGTTCAGGTTTTTCCGTAAACAATAATGTACATTCACATTTCTTATCGATTTCTTCTATCATTTTACCCATTAATTGTTTCATTAGCCCTTGTCTACGGAAATTAGGATGTGTCATTACTGATTGAATACCCGCCGCATTTATTTTTTCTCCATTAATTAATAATGGGAGTGAAAATGCCGCAACATTTGCAATCACTTTATCTTCTTGTAAAAATGATAAAGCTTTATATGTATCATCCCAATACCCTTTATCCGAAAAATCATTCAATGTTTGAGTTGTAATTTCAAACACTTCTTCAAATAAAGGAAATAACTGCTCTCTTTTCGGTTCTTCTATTAGAAGACTTGCCATTTTTTCAACATTCCCCATGTTGTACCTCCAAATGTTAAATTCCATTAAATTAGATATACTTATATGACCTACTCTTAAAAATAGAGGTCTTACCAATCAATATACTATCATAAAACATAAAAAAAAAGTCTAATTAATTTTATGTTTTGACTATTTGAAAATAAGTCGAATAAAACAATATTAAGATTTTTGGATATTAATTAGTTTATTATATAAAAATAGCGCTTTCTAATTAGCTTTTACTAATAGAAATACACTATTTATAATAAAATATTTTTAGTCTTTTATCCCTTCAAGTCTTTCCTTCGTATTAATTTCTTCTCCACTTATACGCTTTTCAAAAGACTTTCTCCAACTACTTGAAAGTGCATTTACTTCTAATATCCTTTTTATCCCTTCAATATTTTGTTTTTCCTTGTGCATGATACGGTTAGCAAACGCTACTGAAACACCTTTTGGATCAGACTGTAGTCTTTTTAATGTATCGACTGATGATACCCATCCTTCTTTTAATACGCGAAAATAGAATCCTGTATATCCTGTTTCTTGAAAATATAGTGGTAACTTTGGAATATTATATTTTTTTGCTAATTTAAAACAAGGTTGCCTTGGTTGTGTTACCTGTACGATTGCCTGTCCTAGCTCAAACGTATCACCAATACAAACATCCTCTTCGCGCATACCACTAACTGTTATATTTTCTCCAAAAGCCCCATATACAAGATCTTGATTCAATTCTTGTTCCCAGTATGGATAGTGATCACCAGTATAAACACAAACTGCTTTATCTACTCCTCCATGATGAACTAAGTCCGCCTGTCCATCTCCATTAAACTTTACAAAGGATAAATATACCGGTTCCTTTACTTGTTTCTTATTTATGCCTGTATGAATTACTTTTCCGCCGTATGTAACCTCTTTTGGTAATCCTATATTTAAAGATAATAATCGATATTCATTAGCCATTCTATTTCCTCCTTTAAAGGTGTTACATGTATTTTCTCTCGATTAATTTTTACAACCCTCTCTGCTATATAAAGATGATTATAAAACCTCTAAAATCATTGTTCAATTCAATTTTTTATATAATAATGATAGGTATAACCTATTATTATACTTGAGGTGATTTCAATCGAATTACGACAACTTGAATACTTTTTAGCTGTTTCAAAAGAATTACATTTCACAAAAGCAGCTGAGAAATTAAATATTTCACAGCCTTCACTAAGTCAACAAATACGTGCATTAGAGCATGAAGTAGGAATGCCACTTTTCGATCGAATTGGTAAAAAAATATCTTTAACTGAAGCAGGGAAGATTTTATTATCACATTGTAAAACCATTTTTCATGAAGTCGAACAAGCTCGTTCAGCCCTTCAAGACCTAAACGGATTACAGCAAGGTTCCTTAACAATAGGGGCTTTGTTAACCGTCGTAAATTATTTACTACCACCAGCTATTTTAAATTTCAATAATTTATATCCCAATATAGAGCTTTCTGTATTAGGGCTTCGTACAGGAGATATTCGTGAAAAATTATTACAAAACGAACTAGATATCGGCATTACATTTCTCCCGGTGCAAGATAAAGAAATTATCTCCATCCCTCTATACAAAAGCGACCTTACATTGGTCGTGCCAACTGGTCATCGATTAGCTAAACGTAATCATGTATCTATTACTGAACTACAGAACTACCCTTTAATTCTTTTACCTAAAAATTTCTTTTTAACCGAACTAATTACATCTCATTGTCAAAAATTCAACTTTAGACCAAGACCAATTTTAGAAATTAGTACGATGGAATCTTTAATCCAAATGGTTTCTAAAGGAATGGGAATTACAGTGTTACCACAACCATATATAGACTTTTTACAAAATAAAAACATTCAAGCTATTAAAATAGAAAACCCTACTCCAATAATTGAAATAGGGCTTATTTATAGAAAAGATAAATATATGTGTGCTGCCACTCGAGAATTTATTGAGCAACTACAAATCACAGTACGTTCTTTCCAAAACTAAACAAAAGAGATTGTCCTATGAAATCGTTTCACAACGATCTAGTAGAATAATCTCTTTTCAAAAAAGTAAACATTGCATGTAAACTCTTATAAATTTTAATGTACCTTTTTAGATATTGGAATATATTTTGTAAAATATGCACCAACTAGCAATAATACAATTGAAAATAACCAAGTAAAAACACCGCCAAAATGAAACCAATATGCAAACATATTTAATATTGCGAGTGAAAAGAAACAAATAGAAGTTAGCGCACTTTTCAATCCTTTTATCTCGGATTTTTTTCTCTTTTGATAAGCAATATACATCGCAATAACAAGAAAAAAGATAAGAACAAATGGTAACATAACTTTTAGCATTGGTAATCCCTCCAGTGTATATGCACTCTTTATATTACCATCTTATCCCATTTATCTTTTAGGCATCAATTTATTCTTATCTTCCCTCCAAAAGTCAGTATAAGTTTTATTTTTAAAGTTCACATTCACCTCAGAAAACGGCATACTTCCTCCAACTTTCAATGAGTACAAACCGGGAAATCATTAACGATTCCCCAATTTTTCAAACTATATTAAAGTATCCCCTTTTCCACTAAAGTCTCTGCGATTTGAACTGAATTCCAAGCCGCACCTTTCAATAAATTATCGGAAACAATCCAGAGGTGGAATCCGTTTGGCGTATCAGGATCTTTACGTATTCTTCCGACAAATGTATCTATTTTCCCTTCTGCATATAATGGCATTGGATACAGCTGTTCACTAGGGTTATCCTGCAAAATAACACCTGGTGCATCCATTAATACTTCCTTAATTTCCGCAACGGTTGCTTCTTTTTCCAGTTCTATATAAACCGATTCTGAATGCCCTGATACGACTGGAACACGTACACAAGTAGCTGCCATTTTCAAGTTTTCATCTTCTAATATTTTCTTCGTTTCTTGAATCATCTTTACTTCTTCAAAAGTAAAATCATTGTCTGTAAATATATCTACTTGAGGCAGTACATTAAACGCTATTGGATAATGTTTTTTATCTTTTTTCGCCGGTAATATATCACTTTTCACTTCTTTACCAGCAAGCATAGACTTAGCCTGCTCTTGTAATTCATGAATCGCATGAATGCCAGAACCCGATACAGCTTGATATGTTGAAACGATAATTCTTTCTAAACCGAATGATTTTCGAATCGGCTGAAGTGCAGTTACCATCTGTAATGCTGAACAATTTGGAACTGCAATAATACCTTTATGCCGCTCTAAAGTATGCGCATTCACTTCCGGAACAACGAGCGGTACACCTTGTGCCATTCGGTACTCACTTGTGTTATCAATTACAATCGCACCACTAGAAACTGCATGAGTTACAAATTGTCTAGATACTTCTCCCCCAGCACTAAAAAAGGCAATATCTACACCTTCAAAGCTAGTTGTTTTTGCCTCTTGTATAATTATCTCTCGTCCTTTGAATCTTACTTTCTTACCGGCGGATCGTTTTGATGAAAGCAATGTAACTTCAACTATATTAAACTTCATTTCATTCTCTAACAGTTCAATAATTTTTTGCCCTACCGCACCTGTAGCCCCAACAACAGCTACATGATAGCCCTTTTTGATCATCTTTTCTCCTCCAATATCACTTGAATGAATATTTCCACAATTTTATTTTATACGGAATTTAATCATTTGGAAAATTAAAATACATGATATAATCATTCACAAATCATGATAATAAAAGAGGGATCGCTTATGGAAATGAGACATGTTAAAACATTTTGCGCCATTGTGAAGTATGGTAATTTTTCTAAAGCTGCTCATGCGCTAGGTTATGCGCAATCTACTGTTACAGCACATATGAAAGCTTTAGAGAACGATTTACATATTCCTCTTTTCGATCGGTTAGGGAAAAAAGTGCTACTTACAAAAGCAGGTCATCAATTTCATCCTTATGCATTAGAATTACTTGCAATATATGAAAAAGCGCAAGAAATCCCCCAAAATACAGATTATTTAGAAGGTACATTAAGTATTACATCTAATGAATCATTAGCGGTATACCGATTACCACAATTATTACGTACTTACAAACAGAAAAATCCGAAAGTAAATATCGTACTTGAAACAAACACAAATGAACAAGCATTACAAAAATTACGTGAAGGAGAAACAGACGTTGTCTTCATAATTGGAGAAAGTATAGAACATAATGATTTTATTACGCGTACTTTTAGTAATGAAACATTTGGATGGATTTTACCAGCTTATTCCGCTGCACACGCAAATCCATTCCAGTTATTACAGGACACCCAGTTCATTTTTACAGAACAAAGCTGCGGCTATAGGCCAATGGTAGATCGTTTTTTACGTCAAAGTGGAAATATTCCAGCTAAAACATTTGAAACTTCCAATGTTGAAGTCATTAAACAATCCGTTATGTGTGAATTAGGCATTTCAATTCTTCCTTATATCGTTGTACAAGAAAGTTGCCAAAAAGAACAACTATGTTTTCAGCCTATCGAAACTCCAACCATTATTCAAAGTCATGTAATCTATCATAAATCCAGATGGATTTCCCCGGTATTACAGTCGTTTCTTTCCTTACTTGAACGAGACTAAAATATTAAGACGTACATATAAAAAGAGTAATTGCCTAATAAGCAATTACTCTTTTTCATTAATTAGTATACTATTTATTAGTCTGTCCCCCGCCTGCAATTAATTTACTACCTGAATATGTACCTTTGTTCATAAACACTTGATTAATTAATTCTTTTTGCTCAGCTTCCGACATTACTCCTTTTCCTTCTCCTAAATTCCCGCTTTGTAATTTCCAAATCTTATTGTGATCTGCATCAACTTTTTCATATTTTCCTTGTTTCCATCGTTCTAAAATTTCTACATATGTACTTCCCTGTACAAGATCATTACTCTTTACAATATCAATTAAGCTTTCAATCCGCTCTTGTGTAATAAAAATATAGCCCCACTTTTGATCAGCTTTCGCTTTTTGATGTGCCATTTCATGTAATGCTGTCTGTATGTTCTCATCTGTCCATTTAAAATTTTTATTAAAACCACTATTCGGCAATGAATAATTGCCATTTTCTAAAAGCTTTGCATCTTCTGCTTTTACATTACTATCAGCTAATACTTCTACTGCTGGAGCAGCTGGTGATGCCTTTTTCGCAGCTGGTTTACTATTATTTAAATAATACAGCATACCATATGTTAAACCTACTCCAATTACCGCCATACCAGCTAGAATACCTATTATTTTAAATAGTGTTTTCATCGCGCTTGTTTCCTCCCAAATATCTCTGTTCTTACTACCTAATTACTTCTTATATAAAAACTGTTCCTTCATTCAAAATATCGCATCCCATCCCCTATCATATTATTTATATATACTTCCTCATATTGTATTTCTTTTTCTTTAAAATTGAAAGATTATTCTGTTAAATATTGAAAATATTCTACAAATTTTCCCTTTATATTTATAAAGAAACAAAAAACAACGAGCGCGATAAATAACACTCGTTGTTTTTACTTTATGCACGATTTTCTTTTAACCACTTCGTAATAGCATCTAACCTCGAAACATCAAAACGTCTTTCTTCACAAACATTTAAACTGTTTAAATTCTTTACAATTTCTATTTCATTCGATTTTACACTTTTCGCCTCAATTAATTTACAATACCCATCTGTAACAGAATTTAAATTTTCATAATAACACTGAAACGATTTTGATATATGTAAATGTTTTTCAAAGTTTCTCCTTCTTTTCGTTTCATCAGATACTTTCCGCTTTCTAAGTTCTTCATCGTTCGTATATAAATAAAAATATTGATCCGGAAAACCAATTTCCCTATTTATCATCTTTTCTTTATAAAAATTTTCTATTAAAGATAATGGCTGATTAAATAGATCAAAATGAAAACACCAATTATAACTAAGTGGCTGATATATATCGCCATCGAGTATTACTAATTCATATTGCTCTGACTTCTGAACAGCTATATTCCAGCGCTCAACTTGTTTTTCAAAATACCATGTTCTATGTTCATTTTTTGGCCTTTCAAATAAAGAATTGACTTCAGGTATTATATAAGCACCATAATTCTTTTCTAATTCACGGCACGTGGTACTTTTACCAACAGCGCTTGCTCCCTCAAATGCTATTATCCCCATAGTTTCTCCCTCTTTCATTAACTAAAATTTCGTTGTTTCGCTTTTCTTCCCCATAACTTTCTCCATAAAACAATTGAAGCGACAGTGAGCATGATTGTTGTAATGATACTACCTTCAATTCCGAACGTGCCTCCATGAAGGAATTCGGGGCCATTTGTTGCAGGTTTAAATAGCGGAGTTGAATATATGGTCATCCCGCTAACTGCAAAACCGTAGACATTATATTGTGCCCAATTCCAAATGGAATGCCATGCGCAAATCCCCCACAGACTACTGTCTTTTAAAACGTAAAAAGCTGCAAATACACCAACTAATATTATATTCGATATTGAAAGAATTGTAATACCTGGATTAAGTAAATGAAGAAAACCAAATAAGAAAGATGTCACAACAATCCCAACCCATATACGACTTCTAACAGAAAGAACCGAGAATAACCAACCTCGTACAATAATTTCTTCCGTTGCCCCTTGTATTAAAAATGCAACTAAAGAACCTACAATACCCAATATAGCGGTTACTGTAATTTTTTGTATTTGTAATGTTACAACTCCTGCTAATAGGAGTAAAATTACTGGTATTGAAATGAAAACAAATCCTATTAATGTACCTCTCAAATATTTTCTTATCCATTGATTTCTCCAAAAACCAATGGATGAAAATGATCTTTTCTCTACAAATCTAATCCATAAAAACACAAAAAATATTGCGCCGCCAAACGTTAATATCATCTCAATGTCGCTATAAATCGCCTTCATAAAAGTTGTTTCTGCTTTCGGTAAAATCAGCATAAACAACATAAATAATTCACCTAAAGTTAAAAATATAATCGCGAGTATGACAGCAAAAACAGGATGAACTTTTCTTCTTCCTTCTTTTGCTGCTTCAATTATTTTAAATTGTTTATTTTGCAATATTCTATCCTCCTAATTATGGTACTCATCAGCAATATTAAAATAATATTTAGCCTTTTATTTAAACTTATTTTTTCATATAAATGATTTTTGTTTGGAATAAATCCAAATTAGGAATAATATATAAATAAAAGAGGTGCCTTTGTGCCTTTACTATTATCACCCAGATTACTCAGTGGTATTACCAGCACTTGCTATTTCCCACCATTTGTTGTAAGATAGTAATTAAGGTCAATTTAACACTATATTCTCTTTGCATATTATCAAGTATCAATCAGGGACAGTTTGTACTCCTTATGGGTTTTTGATAATATGTGAAATTTTATTTTCATTCAAATAAGGCCGATCATATTGTAATTTTTCTACTTTTAGGAGGCATTACCATGACATTAACAGGTAAAGTAAAATGGTTTAACAGCGAAAAAGGTTTCGGTTTCATCGAAGTTGCAGACGGTAACGACGTATTCGTTCACTTCTCAGCTATCACTGGCGACGGCTTCAAGTCTCTTGACGAAGGTCAAGAAGTTAGCTTCGAAGTTGAAGAAGGTAACCGCGGACCTCAAGCTAAAAACGTTGTAAAGCTATAATTCAAACAATAAAAAGGTTGTTACCAGCAAGGTTAACAACCTTTTTAATATATAACTAAAATTTTTTACATAAAAGGAGTGGTTACATGTATCGCAATCGAAAGAACGATGTAGCAGAAGTACCACCAGAACAAACCCCTGTTTGGGAATGTGAATCAGAGGATTGTTTAGGATGGATGAGAAAGAACTTTTCATTTGAAGAAGAGCCTAAATGCCCTTTATGTAAAAGTAGCATGAAAAGCGGAGAACGTTTATTACCTAAATTAGGTTAATTTATAATAAAAAAAACCTCTTTTAATTAAGAGGTTTTTTTATTATAAATTTATGTCCTCAACATCAGTTCGCACTATAGAATACAATAATGCATCGTGTTGCTTATTTCCTTGATGAATATATCCGCGCAATAGCCCTTCCTTTTGGAAGCCAATTTTAGATAACATTCTACAAGAAGTAACATTTTCAGGATATGTAATAGCTCCAATTCTAAACAAACCTAAATCTTTAAATCCATAATCAATAATTTCTCCAGCTGCTTCTGAAGCATAACCATTTCCCCAATAGCGAGGATGCAGATCATATCCAATCTCAGATCGTTTACTCCATAATTGTAAATTGTTTAGTCCAATTGTTCCTATTAAAACGTTCGTTTCTTTTAACACAATTCCCCATCGTATTGCCTTTTTCTCAAAGTAATTTTTTGAAAAAGATTCGATCATACGTGAAGCTTGTCCAAACTCCGTAAAAGAATTCATACCGTAGTAACACGTCACTTCATCCAATGAAAAGATTTCATATATTTTTTGACAATAAGATTGTTCTATTTCAACTAAACGTAAGCGTTCTGTTTCTAATATAGGAAATGCCATAGGATCACTCCTTTCTCTCTACTCATTCATTATATCAGAAAAAATATGTATAATTAGTAAAGTCCTTATTGTTCCATAAATCAAACATTTCTAATGGCACATTCTCTCTTAATTCTATATACACGAATTAGATACCTTCTGATTGCACCTCAAACATGACGCTATAATTTCCATAAATCGAATTTTAAATTATCAAGAACTGTAAAGAAATTGTTTCTTCATTTTCTCCTTCTAAACAACCAACCTACCCCATACATTTATGGTAAAATATAGTTAATATATTATTTTATTGTGGAGGTGTAAATTTCCTATGTATATATTCATCGGCTTATCCCTCTTACTCATATTACTTATTTTTTTATTCGCAAAAAAATTCACACCAAACTCATTCATGATGACTAGCTTTAAAGGCAATAGCTTTAAGACATTTTCAATCGGTATTTTAATCGCTGCCATACTCTCACTTTCATATGGAACTTATCATGTAGTAACATTTCAACCTAGTTATTTAGATATTAAATTTAAAAATCAAAACTACACTATTTTCGGTAATGTAGGCGAATTCGGTTATTTCTCCGAAGAATTATTAAAAAAAGATACAGAAGTTCAACTATATTTCGTCTCTTGGAAAACAAGGCAGTTAAAAAATCCGGTAATACTTATAGAATATCCTTCAGGAAAACAAGAAACATGGGAGCCAAATATCGTATCAATACCGATAAATAAGTTACAAGAAAAACATGATATAAAAGATATTTATCAACTATCACCGTATTCATTTAAAGAGTCTGGAGAAATAACATTAACAATAAAAGAAAACAATGTAAAAAACAATACAATTTCCATTCAAATAAAATAAATAAAAACTGTTCCTCCATTTTGCTGAAGGAACAGTTTTTATTTATTCTACAGTATTATTCATTTAATGTAGCCATTATTTCATTGGCTATATTCTTTCCATTTCCAATACACGCACCAATTCCGACACCATAATATGAGGCACCAGCTAAATATATATTTGGATAAAGATTCGTCATTTTTTCTTGCAATGCTTGAACCGCTTGATTATGTTCTAAATGATATTTCGGCATTAAATCTTTCCAATTTGTAACTTCGACTACTTCTGGTTCACCTTTAATTCCGAGACTCTTTTCAATATCATATAAAGCTACTCGTACTAATTCTTCTTCACTATAATTTTTGATTGTTTCATATACCGGATTGGTGCTCTTATAAAACATTCTTACCAATAATTTTTGTTTACCGGATGTATGTTTCCACTTTCGACTTGTCCATGTACAAGCATCACAATGTAAATCACTGTTTTCCGTTACAATAAACCCTGTGCCGTCAGCTGGTAGTTGTTCATCTAGTATGTCAAATCCTAAGTAAATACTTATAAGAGATGAGTTTTTAAATGTATTAAACTGCTCATTTAACTCATTAGACTGTAATAAAGTTTGTGCTATATCATGCGGAGCTGCTAAAACAACATAATCAGCTTGTATTGTTTCATGATTTACAAAAGAAATCTCATATCGATCTTCTTGTTTACTTACAGCCGTCGTTATAGCACCTTTTTTTACGACAGTTTCAGTAAGCACTTCTTCTAAGCGATTAATTATCGTAGATAGTCCACCTTTAAATGATACGAATTTTTTATTTCCTGCTGATTGAAATTGTTTTTTATTCTCTTCAAAACCTTTAATAATACTTCCATACTTATTTTTATAATCCAGTAAATACGGTAATGTAGATGCCATTGTAAGCTCATTCAATTTACCAGAATATACGCCTGAAAGTACAGGAGCAATTTGTCTTTCCACTAACTCTTTCCCTAAGAAACTTTCTAAAAATAGAGCAAGTGATGTATCTTTCGTAAACTCTTTATTTTTCGTTATGAAATCTTTTAAAGCTACGATTTTCCCTTTCGTTGAGACTATCGTACTGCTAAACAAAGACTGGACGCTCATCGGTATCCCAAATATAGTATCAGAAGGAATCGGATGTAACATGTTTTCAGAATATATGTAAGAAATACCCGTTTCATTATATACCATTTCATCTTCTAAATTTAAATCTTTTACAAGTGGCATAACATATTCATTACGAGCAACGATTGAATCCGCTCCTGACTCCATAATGAAATCCTTTTCTTCCACACTATGGATTTTACCACCTAAATACTCTTCTTTCTCAATAAGAATTAAATTTAAATCGATATTATAATCCTTTTTTAATTTTTCTAAATAAAACATAGTAGAAAGTCCCGTTATACCTCCACCGATAACAACAACTGTTTTCATATGTGCTGCGCTCCTAACCGATACAATTAATAATTCCTTTTTATTATAACCAAAAGTCCTTATATTCGACTAGCAAGTTGCGCATTCTGTAAGAAATTAGACAATATATTTGAATATATTTTCAAATTACCTAATAAAAAAGAACTATAACATATACAAACCACGTCATAGTTCTCTTTATTTTAAAAACATAAAGTAATTGATTAATTTGTCTAGTTCTTGACTCAATGCCAATACTTTTTCATGTTGAATTCCATAATCCGATACTAAATATAAAAGTTCTTCTTTTTTTATTTCAATTACTTTTTCTAATTTCGCTAGTTCCATGTCGTTTTACATCTCTCCAAAAATAAAATGTATGTATTTCAGTATAGCCTACTTACATAATTAGTAAAAGTAAAATACGCATGTAAAATCTTACAAATTTGAAAAAATAATATACTACTAACAAAAAAGAAACTAGATTAAGCTCCCTCTTACAGATTATTGACGTTCATTAAGAATTAATAACATACCGGAATTTTTCTAATGTTATATCTTTATAATCTGGAGCTCTCTTTATATGATTAAAATAACTATATGAGAATTTAAATACATGACCAAAATCCCAATCGAATTCACTATAGTCTTTTATCCAAAATATATTTTCAGTTGGTAAAATATTTGCACGTTTAGATTGAATTAAAGGTAATCGATCTATAGGTGAGTGTAAAGTTATTCCCGTATTCAGCTTGAGCTTTTGGCTAGCTCGTAGTACGTATACTAGTTTTAAAAGCGGGCGTATCCCTCGTTGAAATATATCTATATGCCCTAAATCGTACATTATATTAATTGCGTGGGAGTAAGTAAGCAAATGCCCAATTAAATCATGATGCGATTCCGCTCGATAAATACTATTAAATTTCGATAACTCATTTAAAATGAACTGAGATACTTGTGTTGGATTACTCAATTCACTTTTTATCTCATCTTCAAAACTTAATTGTTTTACTTCTTTCGTCGTATAACCAATCCACGATCTACCTGGAATTGTTTTTCGAAATGATAAAATAAGAGTAGTAATCCCTTCAATTGCTTGATTATCGCCCCATTTTTGTAGCTCTTTCATAGCCAATAAACTTAATGACGCATAAATGACGTTATGCCCCACCCAATGAAGTTCATCAATCGTTTGTTCTAAAGATTTTATAATCATATTCTCCGCAATTTGAAAATCTATTTCTTTTTTATCATCAATCATCTCACCAATTTTTTTCTTGTTCAGCATCATCCTTGTTTGCGAATACATATTACGAGCTGTTTCTTCATTAATATTATTATCTTTCATAAAAAAATAACTAGCAATTGCAGCTGCTCCAAAATGCGCATGCCAAATATCATTTGTTTCTTTTTTGCATTGAGAAATAATTGAAAGGCCGCCTTTTAAAATACTTTTGTTTTCCATTTTCTATCTCCCCTAATAAAGTGAAACTTTAATCAGCCCTTACCAATCGGGCATTTATGGGCAGTTAATCCCCCACCTAACTTCTTTACTTTCGCTGAATTTTGAGGGAGGTCTTACTGCCCGTTAATGCAGGATAAAAATCACTATATTTTCACCCTAAAGATGGTGTCAGTACAAATAAAATGTGATTCGATTCATCACTTTTATTCAAAAATCGATGCTTCACATTCGGTGGAATACGTACAACATCGCCTTCTTCTAAAAAATATTCTTTTCCCTCCAATTCCACATACACTTCCCCTTTCATAACAACAGCAATCTCTTCCTTATCTTCATGGGAATAATGGCTTTCTGTTGTGTTTGCTTGTTTATTTAAATCCATCATTAGCATTTCAATACGTGCTTTCATAAAATCAGGTGTTAATACATCATATACAATGTGATTATTGTTTTCCCGATATACTTTTTTTCGATCTTTTTTCTTAGAAATGAGCGAATCTGTATCAATTTCGTTAATAAAAAGTGTAAACAGCGGTACATTTAATGCTTTTGCAATTAATTCCAAAACATTTAAAGAAGGATTAGCATGCCCTCTTTCAATTTGGCTAATTAACGATGTACTAATCCCTGCATAATCAGCGAATTCACGAATTGTCATGTTATTTTTCTTACGGTAACTTAATACCGTTTGTCCAAGCCTATCATGTATCATAGTAAAAATTCCTTTCGTCCATCATAATGCATGTTTCTTTGTCTTTGTGCTGACATACTAAACAAAGGCAAATAATCCTTCCCTATCATCTCTGGGACTTATATACTTACTTTTGTACATTATATCGTATTAAGTTTATTATAATAAACATTCTATCGGAGGGACAAACTTTGAAATCACCTATTCTTTCATATTGCATCTTATTTTTTGGTGTATTCGCCTTATCAACTTCTGCAATTTTTGTAAAATTGGCAGATGCTCCTGCTACAATCATTGCTTTTTACCGATTATTCTTTGCCACACTGATTCTGTTACCGTTATTACTATTTAATAAAAATAGTCGAAATGAGCTAAAAACTTTAACGAAAAAACAATGGGGATTCGGATCCATATCTGGGCTATTTTTAGCTGCACATTATGTACTTTGGTTTGAATCATTACAATATACTTCTGTAGCAAGCTCTACAGTTATCGTAACGCTGCAACCTTTGTTCTCAATGATTGGTGTTTATTTTTTATTTAAGGAAAGATTTACGAAAGGAGCGGTTATTGGTTGCCTCATCGCTATTTCAGGTAGTATCGTTATTGGCTGGCAAGATTTCCAAATTAGTGGAGCAGCTTTATATGGAGATATTTTAGCATTTATCGCTGCCGGTATCATTACTGCTTATTTTTTCATTAGCCAACACGTTCGTAAAGATTTGGCACTTATACCATATTCGGTAATTAGTTATGGAAGTAGTGCTGGCTTTCTTGGCATATTTGCTTTCACGCAACAAGAATCTTTCATCCATTATTCTACACAAACTTGGTTGTGCTTTATTGGATTAGCTTTCATTGCTACAATTTTAGGACAAACCATTTTTAATTGGTTATTAAAATGGATGAGTGCTACTTTAATTTCCATGAGCATTTTAGGAGAAACAATTGGAACTTGTATACTAGCGTACTTTATATTACATGAGACCATTTCTTTACAACAAGGACTAGGAATTACCGTTATTTTTATTGGTTTAGTATTATTTTTATTACAGCCAAATTCTAATAAAAAAGCATGACAGTATACTGTCATGCTTTTAACTATTAATTATGTACAATTAAACCATCCGGTCTAAAACGACTCATCATAATTTCATTAATAAACTTTCCTTGAGCTTTCAAATTCCCTATCTTTACTCCCTCTTCTACAAATCCAAATTTTTCATATAAAGCTTTTGCTTTTGGATTCGTTTCTAACACACCTAGTTCTACTCTCTCTAACATTAACCAATTATCAGCCAGATCAAGCATCTTCGTAAGAAGTACTTTCCCAATTCCTTTATTATGATATTCACTATCGACCCCAATGAATAAATCGCCTGAATGAGATCTTCGTCCCGGACTTTGTGTTAAACCTACAAACCCAACAATTTCTCCATCATATTCTGCAACAAATTCAAATTGATTTGGTGCTAAATTTCGAATTCTATTTTCCATAGCGTCTACACGCATGCTAGGTAAGAAAACCATATACGGTAAAACTTCATCTTGTATACATATACGATGAATTGCTCTAGCATCTTTTATTTCTACTGCTCTAACGTTGATCCCCATCTTTCTCTCCTCCATATAAATAACAATATATTTGTTTGTGTGTATTCTAGAAACGTGTATGAATGACCTTCTCACTCGTATTTCTTTATGTCATTTTCACATAATTATTTCGATATAATACTTATTTTCCTAAAAGATTAACAACTATATGGATATGGTTAACTTTTCACCTTGTTATATAAATTAAGCAAATTTTCAATCAGAATACCATTTAGTTTCATGCCGACTATATCACAATTTTCTATTTCAATATTTTTCAGATTACTATTACTTATGGTGCTACCTTCCAAATCACATTTATCGAATACAATAGGTTCCTTCTCATCTCCGAGACTTGTATTTTTAAATTGTACTCCACCTAAAGTCACCAAATTAAATTTACTGCCAGAAAGATTTAAATCTGCATATGATGACCTTCTAAAATTTATATTTCTAAACTTTGATTGACTTACATTACAATTACTCATATTCGTATTCATTATATTGCTACCAACAAATGAACTGTTTTTTAAATTCACTTGATAATACTCTGTATTTGCTAAATTACAGTTTTCGTATTGACTATTTTTCATATCTTTATTTGTAACTACACTCTCTTTGTTTGAGCTTGTTTTTATTCTTTTCACGTAACAATACTCATCTTCCGATTCAAAAATCATTTGGTAACCTATCTTTTTATAAAAGTGATGATTGTTAATTTGTCTACTAGATGTTTCGAGATCCCAAATCTTTATGTTCGGATATTCCTTTTCTATTAATTTCATAACATGTGATCCAATTCCTTTTCCTTGATAAACAGGATCTACAAAAATACGATCAATTCGACCGTACGACTTACCAGAAATCGTAACTATTATCCCTCCGATTATTTCTTTATCCATGACAACTTTGAAAGAATCCAATTCTTCAATGGAATATTCCATCATTTCAACTGAAGAATATCCTGGCGGTTGAATGTTATAATCAATGACATTATCTTGGCCGTATAGCCATTGTTTTGCTTCTGCATCAAATGTTCTTTTCATTATTTCTGTTAATTTCTCAGCATCTAAAATTGTAGCTTTTTCTATAGATAGCATTGTTGTTTTCCCTTTCATTATTACAAACCAACAACTATTGTGAATTCCATAATTATCAATTCACTTTTATTTTTAATGCTTTTCCCATTATTATATATGGAACATCATTTTTACTTGGATGAAATGGCTCTAATACATTTACCCAATCTAATCTTTCATATAACGAACGTGCTTTTTCATTGTTTATTTGTGTTGTTAAAACACTTGTTCTATTTGAAAGCCCTTCTAGTAATTTATTATGTAATTTCGTTCCAAGACCTTCATTTTGGTATTGTGGGTGAACTGCTAACTCTACAAATTCAAAACAATCTTGTAACCATTCGTCTACTTGCTCTAGATGTAACGCTTCTCTCATTAATTGATTATAGTACTGTCCCTCCATTGAGCGATAACCATAAGTAAAGCCAACTACTTCATTTTCATCATTTATTGCTACTATACCTTTAAAACCTGTATATTCTATATGCCTATTCATTCGCTCGATCATTTCATTGAAATTTGTTTTCTCAAATACTTTACAATACAATTTTGCCATATTCCCAATTAAGATTTCATCTTTTTCAATGCTTAAGAATTTCACTTTATTCCCCCCTATTAAAACATTTATATCCTTAAATTTTTTAAAAAAAAGAAAATTAATACTAATCACTCTCTTTACTATTAAACTACAAATCACCCTATATTTTCCACAATTACTTAGTATTAATGAATAAAAGAAGAGACCATGTAATATCAACATGTTCTCTTCTTTTATTCATTTTCAATTTTATCCCGCTATTTGCCGGACAGTAAGACCCCCACCTCAAAATTCAGCAAAAGCAAAGAAGTTAGGTGGGGCCCTGCTGCCCGTGAACGCCCGATTGGTGAGGGCTGAACCCCCCCACTGATTAAAGTTTCACTTTATATAATTAAAAATTAGATATTACTTAAGCCACTCGTTGCAAGTATTACTTAACTGCTGTAAATCTTCTATAAATTGACTCGCATCATATCCATCACAAACCGAATGATGTACTTGCAATGAAACTGGTAGCATAACCTTATTTCCTTCGTTAAAATATTTCCCACAAGTTATAATTGGCAATAGAAATTTTTCATCATTATTAATATTAAGATTAAATCCAGTAAAACTAGTCCAAGGTATGCTAGAAATCGGAAATACATTAGGCGGAATATTTTCTTTCGTGAAAAGACCATGAACATTAGCATAGCATCTCATATCGTCTTCATAATTTTTATAGAAAGTGCGGAAATCACTTGAATAATCCGTCCATATACTTGAAAAAGACTTATCATCTTTATGAAAGATTGTATAATTCGGTATCATTTCCTCCCAATAGCCTAAAACTCCTTCATCGTTAAAACATGTTCGAAATTTTTTATGATTATTTACTACTCTAGAAATTAAATATATAAAAACGGGATAAAATTTTATTCCCTTTTGATATACTTCCTCTAATAACATCGTGATATCAACATTCACAGTCATACTAAATGTACATTTCAACTTTAAATAATGCTCAAAATACTGCTCTCTATTCCAATCTTCTCTATCAATTACATGGAACTTCATTCTAATAGCCTCCTAAAATTTTCTTTTTATTTTAGAAGGCTAATTCCCTTGCTTTCACCATAATTGTTCACTCCTAACAGTGTACATTTCACCCTAATTATTTATTTAATTATATAACATATGTAAGAATCAATTCACATATTTCTGGAAATCCATCCACATACTATAGATAAATCAAATGAAATTTGGAGGATACATACATGAATAACAAAAATATGAATAAAAAAGAAATTGTTACTGAAAACACTACATCTATTCAAAATAATAATACTGCAAACCTTGCTATCGAAGAACAAGCAATGAACGGCTTATACGGAATGCCCGAAACAACAATTGAAGATGCTGATCACGCTTCAGCTGATGATTTGACTTCAAAAAATTAATTAACTACATTGAAAAAGCCAAGGAAAATATCCTTGGCTTTTTTAACTATGCATCCACCTTTTGTATTTCTTCACTCTTTCTTGAAAGTTTACCTGGCCAAAAAGCAAATCGGCCTAACACAACTGTAATTGCGGGTACAAGTAACGGTCTTACGATAAACGTATCTAGTAATACGCCAATTGCAGTTACAATACCAAATTGAACTAATACTTGAATTGGAAGTGTACCTAACACTGCAAAAGTTCCTGCTAAAATTAAACCTGCCGATGTAATAACACTACCTGTTTGTATTACACCATTTTTTACTGCATCCAAGTGATTTTGTGTCTTTCTGTTTTTCCATATTTCTGAAACCATAAAGATATTATAATCTTCACCTAAAGCAACTAAAAATACGAATGCGTACAACGGTATCGCACCTTGAATGGCCGGCGCTCCCATACCGTAATGAAGCAATATCCATCCTGCTCCTAACGCTGAGAAGAATGATAAAACGACAGTTACAATTAAATAAATCATCGCAACAACCGATCGTAAGTAGACAAGTAATAGTAAAGCGATAATGCTAATCATTACTGGAATAATTACTGATTCATCACGTTCAGTAATTTGCTTTGTATCATATAATGAAGCTGTTTCTCCACCAATCCACAATTGATCTTCAGTATTACGAATCCCAGCATCTTTTAATACTTTTTCTACATTACTTTTCAATTTAGGAATTTGATTTAACGCTTCAATTGAGTATGGATTTTCCGCTAAAGAAACTTCATACATTTGTATTTGCTTATTTTCTTTTCCCTCTTTTGGCTCTTTCACTGTATTTACGAAAGAAAATTTCTCTAGTTCTTGTTTAATAGGAAGCTCTTTTCCTTTCGTATCAACAACCACTTTTACTGGTGCTAGTTCACCAGCTGAGAAATGATCACTAATTAACGTAAACCCTTCACGAGAAGGCATATCCTTTGGAAACGATTCTAATAAGTCATATGTGTATTGAATACGTGGTACGAACGAAGCCAATCCACCTAATACAAACACAGTTAGCATAATTATTGTCCACGGTCTTCGTACTACTACATCTCCAAGTTTTTTACTAAAGGAGCCTTTTGATTTTTCAACTTTTACAGCCCTCTTTTTCTTTCTTGCAAACTCCTCATTCATTGAAGTTGTTCTCGGTATAAACGGGAAAAATGCAATCCTACCGAAAATTAATAATAGTGCTGGTAAAATGGTTAAAGCCGCGATTCCCATTATAAATACAGCAACACTAAATGGTACTGCAAATCGATGAAAGGCACCATAATGAGCAAGTAGTAATGTTCCTAATCCAAGTACAACAGTTAACGCACTCATTATTATTGCACCGCCAGAAGCTTTAATCGCAAGTTGTAATGCTTTATATTTACTTTCTTCTTCTAACAAGTACTCTCTATATCTTGAAATTAAAAATAGACAATAGTCCGTTCCAGCACCAAACAATAATACTGTCATAATTGATATTGCTTGGGCATCTACTTTAATCCATCCGTGATCAGCTAAAAAACCGAGTGTAGGACTAATGATACCGTATGCAAAGCCAACAACAAGTATAGGTAAAATTGCTAAAATTGGCGAACGGTAAAGCAAAATTAATAGGACCAAGACTAATAATACAGTAGCCACTAACAATTTCACATCTGCTTGACTAAATAAACTAACTGCATCCGTTTGAATACCTACAGGCCCAGATAATCGAACATGTAAACCAGATTCACTTATTTTTTGTTTAAATGGATCTTCATCCACCTTACTATTCACTATTTTTTCAAGTTTTTCCAGATTTCCTTTTAATATATCCGTACCAGCAGATTTATTAAAGAATACCGGTGTAACAAATGATGTACCATCTTTTGATGCACTTTTTGATAATACTTGCTCTGGAATTGTATCAAATGGCGGTAACGTTGATTGTTCTTTTAAAGGACTAGCTTTTAACTCTTTATAAACGTCTTGTATGAGTTTATAATCCTGTGACTGTAATCCACCATCTCTATACCATACTACTAACAATGGATTCCCTGTATTATTCGGAAACTCTTTTTTCATAAGCGCTTCCGCTTGCTGTGACATAGCTGTTTCAGGTAAATTTTTTGGATTCGGTTCTTTCGTACTGTTTACTTGTGGTAACGTAAATGAAAGTAATAATGTAATAAGAACCCACACCGATAAAGTGATCCATTGCGTATTTTTCCCTGCTACAAGCCTCCCTAACATATGTAACGGGTGCTTTTTCATAAAAACCCACCTTCCTTTTTTCCTCCATTATTAATTATATATACTGGTCGGTTAATTAATCAAGAATGATTGAAAATTATGTTATAATTATCTCAATCATAAATGTCAGGAGCGAATGTATTTGGAACAAAAACAACGTCCTCTCGGAAGGCCGCGTCAAAATAAAAATACAAAATCTACAAAAGAAACCATTTTAGAAGTGGCAACCCGCTTATTTCTTACACAAAATTATCAAGTCGTTTCTATGGATGAGGTCGCAAAAGTTTGTGGTGTTACGAAAGCAACTGTCTACTATTACTATTCAACAAAAGCCGATTTATTTACCGCTACTATGACCGAAATGATGGTACGTATACGCGAAAATATGTCTCAAATACTCTCTACAAACAAAACGTTAGAAGAAAGATTATTAGACTTCGCTAAAGTTTACTTACACGCAACGATGGATATTGATATGAAAAATTTTATGAAAGATGCAAAACTGTCGTTATCTGAAAAACAATTGAAAGAATTAAAAAATGCTGAAGATAATATGTATGAAGTACTAGAAAAAGCACTCGATACTGCGATGCACATCGGAGAAATTCCGAAAGGAAACGCTACATTTGCGGCTCATGCTTTCGTATCTTTATTATCAATTGGGAATTTTAAAGATGAGAATCACAATCCTATTCTTGCAAATATAGATGAATTAGCACAAGAAATCGTTTCTTTTTATTGGAATGGGTTAGGTCATTCATATTAAACTGATTTACTTTAATAAAAGAGCATGTTTAATTTTTTCAAACATGCTCTTTTATAATTTATTTATATACTAATAATCAGATTATACTTCAATGTCACTTAACAAAAAACTCCATTTTAACTTTACAAATTTTGAAGTTGAACATTTATATTCTCCTTACTTAATCCCCCATGGTAACAAACTACAGATTCAATATGTAAATTTAAATACTTCTTCAAAGACTGCTTTGCTTCCTTAATATTTATAGTTGTTGGGGCGTGAATTCCTCCTAACATCCCATTCACACTATACATAGAGTCTCCTGCAATAAGAATTTTACTTCGTTTCAAATATAAACTAATATGACCCGGAGTATGCCCTGGAGTATGAAGAATTAGTATTCCACCGCAATACGGAAGTTCTTGCCCGTCAATCACAGTATCACTCACTTTTCCTTTTGGTCGGTTCTCTACATTTCCTTCCTTCAATAAAGGCAAATCCCCCTCAATATATGGCTTATCTAATTCGTGCGCATAAACCTTAATATTATTTCCACAGCGCTGCAACAACTCCGGAAGACTACCTATATGATCAATATCCTGATGCGTCAAAATCACGACTTTTAACTTATCAAATGATACCCCAACCTTTTCCATCTCTACTTGTATATCTTCAATTTGTCCTGGGAAACCCGTATCTATTAATACTGCCATTTCATCATCCCATAAAAGAATTGGATGAATAACAAATTCTTGAAATTCAAGTTGTAACATTTCTATCCCTTTAGCAATCTCCATACAGCCATTCTCCTTTATACTGAAGTTTGAAAATATGTACGAGTAAACTGAAAATATAAAGTGAAACTTTAATCCGTTGGGGTTTTACTGCCCGGCAAATAGCGGGATAAAGCACCTTTATCTTATAATATGTTTTGTCATCCCAATAGAGAATGCTTCAAACCCTATAGATTCATAGTAAGATTGCAATTTTTCTACACACATAAGTTGTGGAATAACCTTGTTTTGTTCACAGTGCTGGATTAATCGTTTCACTATTTCTTTTCCGATGCCACTAGACTGATATTTTGGCAATACACCAACTCCACAAATAATGCCTGTTATGACTCCATCTGATATGACACGCCCCATCCCTACTAACCTCTTATCATCAAAAACATAAATTGCATACCAACTTTGCTTACACATTTGTTCTAACTCGTTAACCGTTAATTTAAGAGAATTCCATCCTAAAGATTCGTATAAGGATAATAATCCATTAAAATCTGTAGGATGTTCACTTGTGTGGCGTATACTATTTTCCATGTAAATACTCCCTATTCTCTGACTTGTTTATATTTCATAAAATTCCCTTTACACAAATCTGATTGATGTAAAAATAACTAGAACAAACTTCAATAAGAAAGATAGAATTCCTTCTCAATATAAAATAAAAAGAAGTTATCTCACTTAAGATAACTTCTTTTATATAAGACTCTCATTATATTATCAACCAAAAAATATACAACTGCATACGATTAGCACAAACAAAACTAATAAACCATTTGAGAAATAACCCATTGAATACTACCCCTTTATTAAATTATGTAAAAGATTTTATCATAAAATGATTTACAACTTAATAACTGAAAAAGACATTGCATTCATTAGTTATATATGTTAAGTAATATTTTATTTTCGGTTATATTCTCGTTCCCTGAAAGTGCTTATCATACTCTTCTACTTCCGTTCATATAAGTTCAAAATATTAAATAATAAATCAAGAAGACCTCCACCTTACGAGGTCTTTTTTACTTATTTTCCAAATACACTAATTGATTCTTCCTCAATTACAAGTAAACAATTAGCATATTACATGATTTAATATCCCAATAACCAATTCAACTCTATTAATTCGGTTCGACCTTAATATCCCCCTTTTATTCCAAAAACTCAATAATCGTTTCACATACTTTATCCGTCTCCTCGATATCTGGGAAATGTCCACTATTTTCAAATATAACAAGTTTACCATTTTTCAATTGTCTCGTTATTCTATAACTCATTCCTACACCCGTGTTATAGTCATGCGCTCCAACTATGACACACGTATCAATTTCTAAACCTTTAATACGCTCAATAAGCGGTAAAGATGATTTTGTTCCAAAAATAACTTTACTCATCTTCCCTGTATTACTTAACTTACTTTCCTCCCAAAACCTTCTATTTAGCTTTGCAAATTCTTCATTTTTAAACAATAGTCGATCTAAATTTTCTGTATCAACTATACTCCAAACTTGATTATACCTTTCTTTTAAAGGAATTTCTGACTTACTTATTATCAATATTTGTTCTTTCATTTCCCCTTTCGTTACTTGTAGAAAACCTTCTATCTGCACAGTATACATATCATTAAAATCATCTAACGATGGTGCTTGTAATACCATTTGTTCAACATTTTTTGGATATTTCAAAGCATACTCTAAACAAAGTTGTCCACCAAAAGAATATCCTAACAAATTTATCTTCTCTACATGTAATTGCTTTCTTAATTCCTCTAAATCTTCGACTAGAGTATTGATTGAGTACTCACCGTCATCTTCTGGTGCCTCACTTCGTCCGCAACCTCTTTGTTCGTAATAAACTACAGTCATATTTCCTTCTAACTTCAAACCAAGCGTTCTTTCGAATACATAATGATTACCACCTGGACCACCATGTACTATAATAAGAGGGACTGTATTATGAGCTGTCCCTGCAACTTTACACCAATGCATAATCCCATTGATTTTCAAATAGTGTACACCATCTTGCAACATTAACTGATTCATTTATCCTATCTCCCTATAGCTCACTTATTACTATCTAGATGTATAAGTTCTGACCATTCACACTTTTTCCCTTTATATTCTTTAGACCCTACCCTTTCTTATATGAATAGCTTTCTTATTCAAAAATAGATTTTTAAAAATTCCTACCCCCACAATTAATAAACCTATACCAACTAATTTATTTATTTGTAATGGAATGCTCTCCATTCCAAATAATCCGAATGTATCAATGCATAACGCAACGACCAATTGAGTAATAAGACTAATTAGCACCGTATATGCTGGACCTAAGCTCTTTATTGCACCCATTATACAAATAATTAACCCGATGCCAAACAGTCCACTTACATAAAACAAATAATTTGTAGTATACACTTTAATGTTAATACTGTTTTCTGTAATGATATAAAATAGAATAGAACTAATGAGACCTATTCCAAGGACACATGTAGTCGTTAACCACTGTCCTACATTTTCATTTACTTTTGCATTAAAAACAGATTGTAAGCTAATTAATATTCCTGCTAATATAGCTAAACTAAATCCAATCAAAATCTTCCTCTCCCTTTCATTGCTCATATATATTATCTTTAGCGACTTCCTTCATTCTAGAAAAATCTTTAATGACAATAACTCCATTACTCTTTTCAATTAATTTATCATTATAAAATCTTTGTAATACCCGAATTACGTGCCTATAACTTACCCCTATAAAGTCTGCAATACTTGTTACCGAAGTCGTATCCAAATCCCCTTTGTACATATTCCCGTTACTATCTGTTGAAATTGAAAGTAAATAACTAGCTACACGTACTTCTACAGGATAAAGTAAATTAAGAGCAGTAAAACGAGTCGATATTTTTAACGTGTTCGCAATGTTTTCAAGTAAGAACTTCATAAATATAGGATCATGTAATAACTTGTTTCTAATAACCGTATTAGAAATGGAGATAGCTATAACATCTGAACAAGCTTCAACGACATTATGTGCTTTGCTATTTTGAATTAATTCAATATCACCAACAATGGCCAATGGATTGATAAAGCGAAGGATTAGTTTCTTTCCTTCTGATGTAATCGTGTAAACTTTTACTTTACCTTTAACAACAAAATATAAACGATCCATTTCGTCATCTATATTGCAAATAAGCTCGCCTTTTTCAAAGTAATTTAATTGAAAATAAACTGTATCTATTTCTAAAAAAATCTCGAGCGTTTTATTGGTTCTCAAATAATGCGTAATTAAACCTGATTTATCCTCCATATTCATTTCTCCTTTCATTTACATATTAAATACAACAATACCTATAATCATTACTATTGTTCCCACAATATGATATCTCTCCATCTGTATCTTTTTTATATGAAACAGTCCTTTCATTTCAATAACTGTTGCCGTTAACAATTGAGCAACCATTAGTGTGCCAGCTGTCAATGTAACTCCTAGTGAATATATCGCCATCGTTTCTGCACAAATAATGAATCCACCAAATGCACCCGCTGCTAAATATACTTTTTTCACACTCTTTAAATCTGTTACTTTCTCTTCTTTCTTTAACAAAAATACAGTTGTTGCAATAAGGAATCCAATTAAATGGGTTATAATACTCGTCGACCATATACCGATATGTGAACTAAGTTTCGCATTAAAGGTTCCTTGAAGTGTTATAAATATCCCCGCAAAAACAGCAAATATAATACCTTTCAAAAAATCATCTCCTCATCTTTTATTTCTGACTTAATTAAAAGCTATAATCCTATAATGGCAAAAGGACAAATGTCACATCACTATGAAAATAACTTGGAATGAACAAAAAACACACCTCAAAAATGCGAGATGTGTTTATCTTTATTATTTATATATAAAATTTTATAAATTTGAATTACGCTACATTAAAAGATTTCTTTTTCATAACAAACTTTGCAAATAAGAAACGTACAAGCGGTCCCATAATAATTAATTGTAATGGATATGCCATTATGAAATTTTTAATAAAAATCGAAAAATAAATTGAAACAAATGAAGCTCCTTGTAGTCCACCATGTAAATGCATCATAGCCATACCGAAAAATGACATAAAGAACACCATTCCGATTACCATAGTTGTCGCCATCGCAACGATAATATTTATTTTCTTAGATTTATCAAATGGCAACATGAATACAATTTTTTTCGCACAAGGTCCAACGATACATATTTCAATTAATAGCGCAATAATAAAGCCAATTAATAGTTCTAATGCAATCTCTTTAATATAAATTCGTCCTCCTGTTTCATTCATTAGTAAATTGTAAAACGTCATTACGATAACCATCCCAAGGCACATCATCATACCAAATTGGAGGTTTTCTTTTCTTGTTGTTGGCAAAATTCATCATCCTTTCTCTTTGAGTCTTTGTCATTATATCGATATTGAAACCCCCTTCGTAAGTGAACATTTTGTGAACAAATTTAAAACGTTTTCATGTATTTTCTTTACTTTCAACTCAAATTCTCACTTTTACTTATAAAGGTTTTATATATTTCAATGTTGAATTACTAAATTTAACATTGCATTACATTATTACTAGGAGGATAACCATGAATGAACAAGGATTTTTCGTATATCATATCGTAACAAAGAAAAAAATGCATATCGGACAAATCATTCCTTTTAACAAAAATCAACACAATACTCTATATCACTTCTTTTTTGAAAGAGAACAATTAAATGCTAATGGTGAAGATGGCATACAAATTTTAAATAAACACTATAAAAATAACGAATTACATATAAATAATGAAAATGCTAAAGTAGTCATGAGTTATATGGATCAAACAATTAGAGCAGCTAGAGAAACAATTGTAGAAATGGTTAGACTACAAGAATTCCCTGAATATCCTTCCAGATTATCTTGTTTATACGCTGCAAAAAGCTATGAAGATGCTTTAAAATGGAAAGCATTATTTGATTCTTACAATCGAGAAGTTTTACAGATTGTTAAACTACAAGTAATCGGAAGTTCTTTTGAAGGTGACGGGAATCTTTTACCAAAAGAAGATGGTATTCCTTTTTCTCAAAAAATCGAACAAGCTAGAGAGTATTGGAAAGGAAATATTAGAAATGAACTTCCTGAGCTACTGATTAATGGAGAAATTGAAGTGGTGGAAATTATTGATGACTTCTCCTCAATTCATATTTAATTTCTAACTAAATCATATAGGATGGAGATTACAATGAAGAAAAAAGTGTACTTCAATCATGATGGCGGCGTAGATGATTTAATTTCATTATTTTTATTACTTCAAATGGAAAACGTTGAGCTTACCGGTGTATCTGTTATCCCAGCAGACTGCTATTTAGAACCCGCAATGTCTGCCAGTCGTAAAATTATCGATCGCTTCGGCAAAGGTAATATTGCAGTAGCCGCTTCAAACTCTCGCGGGCAAAACCCGTTTCCAAAAGACTGGCGGATGCATGCATTTTATGTAGATGCTCTACCAATTTTAAATGAGTCTGGAAAAGTTGTAACACCCGTGGTGGCAAAACCCGCGCATCATCATTTAATAGAAACGCTTCTACAAACGGAAGGAAAAACAACTTTATTATTTACTGGGCCCCTAACTGACCTTGCTCGTGCATTATATGAAGCTCCCATAATCGAAGATAAAATTGAACGTCTCGTTTGGATGGGTGGTACATTTCTTACAGCAGGCAATGTACATGAACCAGAGCATGATGGAACAGCTGAGTGGAATTCGTTTTGGGACCCTGAAGCAGTGGCTCGTGTATGGGATGCAAAAATTAAAATCGACTTAGTGACACTAGAAAGTACAAACCAAGTTCCGTTAACTATAAACATACGTGAACAGTGGGCAAAAGAGAGAAAGTATATTGGTGTTGATTTCCTTGGTCAATGTTATGCAATGGTCCCCCCTCTCGTTCACTTCTCAACGAACTCTACTTATTATTTATGGGATGTACTAACTACCGCGCTTGTCGGAAACACTAGCCTTGCAAAAACTGAAACGATTAATAGTATCGTTCATACATATGGACCAAGTCAGGGGCGTACAGAGGAAACTGCTGATGGACGACCTGTAAATGTCGTTTATGATGTAAAACGTGATGTATTCTTTGAATATATTACTGAATTAGCAAAGAAAGCTTCTACTTGAACCACTATCTATACGAAAAATAAATAGAATAAAATCACTTCAGACGATGAACCCCTATATTTAGAATTTAGTTGAAACTACATATTTAACTATTGAAAAGAGTATTGAATTAAATTTCAATACTCTTTTTGTGCAATTTAATTATATTGGATTAATGTAGTGTCTTATTGATTATTCATTTCATAACCATTGACAAAATACGTTATTGTTTCTAACTCATCTTCATTTAATTCTCTATCTAGTTCTTGTTTATACACTGCCTTTATCTTCTCTTCATCGCCTTTATGAATTTCTGTATAAGTTCCTACTGTTTTTAACATACGAATCTCTTGTAAAAACTCCTCTCGATTTATCGCTTCCCCATGAGAAAGAATATATGTCTCAGCATCAAATTTCTCTAATTCATCTATCAATTTAAACGTTCTTTTCGTCGTATAGTTCCACTTCGAAGAAAAAATATCTGCATATATACAGTCTCCTAAAAACAATATCTTTTCTTCTTTTATGTACATAACAACAGAATCATGTGCATGATCTCCGCCCACATGTTTTAACACGCAGGTCACTTCACCAAGGTCTAATTCCATTTGATCCTGGAACGTTAAGGTTGGAGGAATAATGTTAATATTTCTCGCTTTTTCTTCAAACTCTTTCTTGATGCAATCCGCACAAAATTCAATTTCAGTACCCTCTTTTACGCGTGCGTCCAACGCTTCATCTGTCCATTCATAAGATACTATTGCCTGCATTTCTTTTTTCGTTTCAGCGTGCGAAATAGTTAATGCATTCCGTAATACAGATAATCCAAAAATATGATCCCAATGCCAATGCGTTAGTGCTACAAAATCAGGATTCGATACATTTTGTTCTTTTAACATTTCTAAAAATAATTGTGCATGTTCTTCTGAATTCCCTGCATCAATCATTAAAGTTTTTTCTTTTCCAACAACCATTCCTAATATAGGTCTATCCGTTTCAGAAACTGGTGTCATATACCAAAATGAGTTTCCTATTTTTTTAATTTGTTGCATAACCAATTCCCCTTTTCATTTTCTCACTTAAATTTAATATATAAATTATAACGAATCACTACTTTTTTCTCTATACTCAAACACAATTACTTGGACTAATCCAACTTAATTTTTCGTAAGCTAAAAATAAGGGAATAGAATCGGAGTGTGATACTATGGAACGTTTATGGATCCCAATGATTGTAACATTTTTTTCGTTCGGTGGATTACTGTTAGGTGGTGCTGTTGGAGTAGCAACACGCCAACTCATTGAAGAAAAGATGCATCGTTTATACGCATTATGTGGTGGTATTTTATTCGGGTTATTATCACTTGAAATTATCCCTGAAACATTTTCAAGCTATGAAATAATTGGGCCTATACTTGGTATAGCCATCGGTATTTTAGTTATGAGCTTATTAGATAACTATTGTCATCATCCAATGATACATAAAAAAGATCAACAAGCATGGCAAACCTTCCTTTTTCTCTCTTTCGCTATATTTATTCATAATATACCTAGTGGATTTGCGTTAGGTACAGCTTTTATAAATCATAATGACTCTGCCATTCCCTTTTTAATAGCAATCGTCGTGCACCATATTCCAGAAGGATTAGCTTTAATTATTCCATTTCTTTTTACAAAGCATAAATATATTTCCTTTTTATTAACGACTTTATTACTTTCTCTTATTCTCGGTACTGGTACGGTTTTTGGAATTTTGATGGAAGGAAAAGCTCGTCACCTGCAAGGCCTCATTATGGGAAGTGCTATTGGTTCACTTGGATATGTCACAATTCATGAAATGCTTTGGAAAGCTAAGAAACAGCTCTCTTTCCTTACATTTCTAATGTGGGCAACTAGTGGTTTTCTCCTAATAATAGCGTTTACTCTACTAGCTGGACATCACTAAATTAAACAAAAAAGATAGCTGAAAACAATTTGTCTTCAGCTATCTTTTTTATTCTTTCTATCTCTCTATAGAAAGAATAATTCCAGCAATCATAGAACTAAGTCGCTCTAAAATATTCCCTAGAAAAAACGTGCATACACTTTGTTTCGAAATAACTGTAGCATTTCTTTCATACTTCGGGTCGTTTCTCTTAATAAAACATTATCATTTTAGTAATTTATTGGAAATAACATTATGTTTTTCGACCATTATCAATCTTTTCCTTCTTTATAAAAAACATAAAAAGAGCCCTATTTTCAAAACAAGGACTCTTTTCATAAACTATTTAGCTACCTCTTCTTTCGGCATTACCATCCCTTTATAAAGTTGAACAGTTATCCAGTAATAGATGAAATAAATGACTAAGAAGATTCCTATTGGCACCCACACTTTTACAAACGGATCAACTAATATAAAGCTGAATAAGTTAAGCCCCACTAAAACGTGAGAGATGCCAATGATTGCTGGGAAGATAAATAAATATGAAATTTCTTTATATATACTTTTCGTTAACATACTACGTCTTACGCCGATTTTTCGTAACATTTCATAACGGCGTACATCACGAGAAGCACCTGTTAATATTTTGAACATAAGGGAACTCGCCATCATTGCTAAAAAGGCAATTCCGAGGAAAAATCCCATAAACATTGTTCCGCTCATGAAGCTGTTCATAAACTGATAAATTGTCATTTTCGTAAATAAGTCTACCTTTGCACCTGTTGCTTTTTCAATTTGTTCTTTTTGTCTCTTGTCTATTTCGATCAATAACGGTTTATATTTTTTCATATCATCTACTTTTGCTAATGTTACAGTGTGTTCTGTTCCTTGAATCCCTTTATAATGCTCTTCGTCTGCAATTCTTACTGGTTTTCCGCTAAATTGATTATGCGTAATTTGTATCTCTCTTACAACTGCGTCTTCCCAATCCTTTGGCATTTGAGGGAATTTTGCTAATTCAGGAGCCTCTAAAGCTGAATATACAGGTTCAGTTAAAGGTTCAGTCACACGTTTACGAACAGGCTCTTTTAAAGTTTTTGTATCAAAATGGTCTGAAACAAGTGGTGGTTTCGCAGTTAAGTCGTTACGTAAATAATAAACCGCTTCTCCATCTACTTTATATTTGTAATTGCTCTCTTCAACAATTTCCATTTCTTTCAAGGCCGCTTTGTCTTGATCATTCGGATCATGAATTACAACATCATATACACGAGAAAAGTCTGTCATAATACCTACATTTTTTTGGAACGCCATACCTGCAGTCATCGCACCTGCTCCTAATGCAATTAACATCGCTACAGTACCTAATACTCTCGATAAACTATTTACTCGAAAGCGTAGCTGTGCATATGTAAAACTATTTAGACCAATTTCATTTCGTTTTTTATTCCCTTTAATTTTCATCACAAAAAATGGGAGTAATGAACTAAAGATAAAATATGTGCCAAGTGTTGTAACGATGGTTGCTATAATAAAACCTAATTCAGCATATATTTTTACATTGATCATAAAATAGTACCCTGTACTTACCAGTAATACACCAAGTACTGTCATTATAATAATGCGAGTTTTACTTTTCTTCACTTCATCTAGTGTTTCATCTTCACGAATTAACTCTAGTTCAGTTTTACGTAACAATCGGACGCTGTTCATTAAGCCAGTAATGAAAAATAGTATTAAGAAGAAAATAGCTGTAACTAAAATTGCTGGTGTGTATACAGATGCGTAACTACCTTTTGCTGAAATTTCCATTCCATTCATTAAAAAGTTTCCTGCTACACTTGCAAGTAACATCCCTACTACAATACCGATAATAATACTTACAATCCCCATACCGAATGTTTCAATAAATAATAACTGTGCTACTTTTTTCTTTTTCGCACCAAGCATCATGTACATACCGAGTTCTTTTCTTCTTAACGTGAGCAAGAAAGAGTTGGCATATATAATATAAAATACAGTAATGAAAGATAATAGTATTGCACCTACCCAAAAGACGAGTCTAATACTACTAATTAGGCTATTATCTTTCGTAAATTCACTATTCATCGCCATCGTTTGGAACATGTAGAAAATACTAATACTAATAACGAGACCAATAAGTAAAACCATATAATCTTTTAACATCTTTTTCATACTATGACGTGATAATTTAAATAACATAGTTTCGCCCCCTACTTAGACTCAGCAGCTGAGCCCATATGAGCGAGCACACCTAAAATGTCTTGATAGAAATTCTCTCGAGTGCCTTGACGATTTAATTCTTTATAAAGAAGACCATCTTGAATAAATAAAATACGCTCACAATAACTTGCACTAAATGCATCGTGTGTAACCATTAAAATACTTACATTGTGATTTTCATGTAAATCTTGCATCGCTTCTAATAAACTTTTTGCGTTTTTACTATCAAGCGCTCCTGTCGGTTCATCTGCTAATACAATTGCCGGATTATGTACTAAAGCTCTTGCCGCCGCTGTTCTTTGTTTTTGTCCTCCAGAAACAGCAGTCGGATATTTTGTTAAAATTTCAGTGATGCCTAATTTTTTTGCAACGTCATTTACCTTTCCAGTAATCTCACTGGACGGTACGCCTTGCAAAGAAAGTGGTAAAGCGATATTTTCATAAATTGATAAATTTTCTAGTAAGTTAAAATCTTGAAAGATAAAACCTAATTTTTGAGATCGAAAATCTGATAATGCATTACCTTTCATAGAAGTAATATTTGTTCCAGCTATCGTCACACTACCACCTGTCGCCTGGTCAAGTGTACTTATCACATTAAGTAAAGTCGTTTTTCCAGATCCAGAAGGCCCCATAATCCCGACAAATTCTCCTTCTTTAATACTTAACGATACGCCCCTTAATGCTTTTGACTGATTCTCATTTCTTTTCCCATACGTTTTTTCTACACTTTCTACAGTAACTACATTTGTTGACATCTCTTTCACTCCATCCCTTTTGTATAAAATCAATTTCTCACATATTTCTTATTATTTTGTCATGTGAATTCTTAAGAATTTTTTAATTATGCATTCAATAAGAGTTACATCCGTAACATGAACCTATTTCCTACTTCATATTCTCATTTTTCTACAACTCGTTCCCTCGATTTCGCTTACATTTACCTTACATTTTTGTAAGATAAAAAAGAAAACACACTAATTTTTATTAGTGTGTTTTCTTTACAATCAATATTCTCTATTCTTTATTTCCTCTTCAATCCTTGCCACAAATACATCTAGCGCAACAACTTCTGACTTCTCTTCCCCATATTTACGTACATTTACAGCTCCGCTTTCCATTTCCTTATCCCCAATAACAAGAAAATACGGTACTTTTTGCATTTGTGCTTCTCTTATTTTATATCCTAATTTTTCATCTCGTGCATCCTGTTCAACACGAACTCCAGCTTTTGCTAATTTATGTGCAACCTCACTGCAATATTGTTCATGTACTGCATTTGAAACCGGAACTACTTTCACTTGAACTGGTGCCACCCATGCCGGGAACGCACCTCCAAAGTGCTCAATTAATATTGCTAAGAAGCGATCTAATGACCCTAAAACTGCCCTGTGAATAACAACTGGTCTTTTCTTATCATTATTTTCATCTATATAATTTAAATCAAATTTCTCTGGCATTTGGAAATCAAGCTGGATTGTTCCGCACTGGTGACTTCTATTTAAAGCATCTTTAATATGAAAATCAATTTTCGGCCCGTAAAATGCACCGTCACCTTCATTTAGTCTATATTTATAATTTAGCGATTGTAATACATTTTCTAATGCTGCTTCTGCTTGCTCCCATAATTTATCATCACCCATTGAATCTTCTGGACGAGTAGAAAGCTCTACTTCATATTCGAATCCAAAAGTTTTATATACGTAATCAATTTGCGCCATTACGGATTTAATTTCATCTTCAATTTGTTTTGGAGTTACAAATAAATGTGCATCATCTTGGCAGAAAGTACGTACTCTTAATAATCCGTTTAACGCACCACTAAATTCATGACGATGTACTTGACCAAATTCACACATACGAATCGGTAATTCACGATAAGAATGCAATTTATTTTTAAACATAAGCATGTGCCCTGGGCAGTTCATCGGTTTTAATGCAAAACTTTTATTATCTACTTCAGAGAAATACATATTATCTTTATAATGTCCCCAGTGCCCTGATCTCTCCCATACTTCTTGGTTCATCATGAACGGAGTGCGTACTTCTTGATAATTGTACTCTTTTTGAATTTCTCTTAAAAATGCTTCCAATTCGTTTCGAATAATTTGTCCTTTGGGTAAATAAAACGGCATTCCCGGAGCCTCTTCAGAAAACATAAATAACTCAAGCTCACTTCCCAACTTACGATGATTTCTTTTTGCTGCTTCTTCAACGAAATGTAAATACTCTTCTAATTCTTTTTGAGAAGAGAATGCAACACCATATATACGCTGAAGCACTTGGTTATTACTATCACCTCGCCAATATGCACCGGAAACGTGAGTTAATTGAAATGCTTTCAAATAACCTGTAGATGGTAAATGTGGTCCTCTACATAAATCTACAAATTCACCTTGTTTATATAGTGTTACACTTTCTCCACTAGGAATTGCTTCTAAAATTTCTAATTTCAAACTATCATCTATTTCTTGAAACAGCTTAGCTGCTTCTTCTCGAGAAACCTCAACTCGTTCTATCTTTATATTTTCATTTATAATCTTTTTCATTTCTTTTTCGATTTTTCGTAAATCTTCTATGTTTACACTACTTGGAAGATCCATATCATAATAAAATCCATTTTCAATAACAGGCCCTACTCCAAGATTTATATCACCATACAATCTTTTTACAGCTTGCGCTAAAATATGTGCCGCAGAGTGTCTTGCAATTTCTACACCTTCATTTGAATCTATAGTAATGATTTCCACTTCCGCATTTTCTTCAATATTTCGGCGTAAATCATATAATCCATCATTTACTTTCCCCGCGACTGCTTTCTTTTTCAAACTACTGCTAATGGATCCAGCAATTTCTTCTAAAGTAACTCCATTTACAAATTCTTTCACGCTACCATCTGGAAATTTAATTTCAATCATTTGTTCTTTCATTTTTCATCTCTCCATTTCATAATAAAAAGCACACTCATCCCTAAAATAGGGACGAGCGTGCTTATACCCGTGGTTCCACCCAGATTCCCATTGTAAACATACAATGGCTTCTTTTACGGTAACGTCGTTTATACGGCACTAGATACTTAATTTCCCCAGTGCAGCTCTAAGGTGGTAAGTTATTTTTCTGCGTTAGGAAGTTCTCAGCTTTCCTTCCTTCTCTGTATAACCGGGTAAAATAACTCGTGTCCTTTTCTTCGCTTATTATGAAATTGAATGCAAAAAAGCATATTCATCCCTAAATATAGGGACGAATATGCTTATATCCGTGGTTCCACCCAGATTCCCATCACAAAAAACATAATGGCTTCTTTTGCGATAACGTCGCATACACGGCACTAGATACTTAATTTCCCTAGTGCAGCTCTAAGGTGGTAAGTTATTTTTCTGCGTTAGGAAGTTCTCAGCTTTCCTTCCTTCTCTGTATAACCGGGTAAAATAACTCGTGTCCTTTTCTTTGCTTTTTGTAAAACATCCATTTATTGTTATTTAATATATCTTATTCATTTTATTTTTGCAAGTGTTTAAAAAAATTATTTATTTAATTTAAAAAGTGAAACCAAATTTTTTTGGTTTCACTTCACAATTTTACCAATCTTGTGGTTCGTAATTTAAGTCTGCAAATAGACGTCTTTTCTCTTTCTTCGTTAAATCTCTCCACTGTCCAACTGGTAAATTATTCAATTCGATATTCATAATTCTCGTACGTTTTAACGTGTATACTTGATAACCTAAAGCTTCACACATACGGCGAATTTGGCGATTTAGCCCTTGGGTTAAAATAATTTGGAACTCATATTTTGATAGCTGTGTAATCTCACAAGGAAGCGTTTTTGTTCCTAAAATTTTAACACCCGCTGCCATTTTCTCTAAGAAATCAGGAGTAATTGGCTTATCTACTGAAACGATATATTCTTTCTCATGTTTGTTTTCAGCACGTAAAATTTCATTAACGATATCACCATCATTCGTTAACAAAATTAAACCGTCTGAGTCTTTATCAAGACGTCCAATGTGACTAATTCGTAAAGGATGGTTCACTAAATCGATAATGTTACCTTTTACAGCTTTTTCACTCGTACATGTAATACCTACTGGTTTATTTAAAGCGATATATACGTGATCTCGAGCAATTCGAAGCTGCTCTCCATTTACTCGTACATCATCACCTGGATTTACTTGGTCACCAATTTTTGCAACCTTACCGTTAATAATTACTCTTCTCTCATTAATTAGTTTATCCGCTCCACGTCGAGACGCTTTTCCAGCTTCACTAATAAATTTATTGATACGCAAATTAGGCACATCCTTTTCTAAAAAAATTTCAAGCTCACACTGCTTCTACCGTACAATACAAAAGGGTAAGCCTCCTATTATAACTTAAATATATTAACATGAAAGGGTATATAACGTCTTCTATTAATTACTTGTTTATAAGAAAATATCGTTATTATACAATCATTTATGCACTTTTTCAGCGTTTAATATACAAGCCATTCTTCCTTACATACAGCTTGTTTTCCTTTTATCTCTTCTATATCTTCATGAATATTAGCTAATTTATATAAATCTGGGAAAATCTCTTCCACATAATGTTGGTGCGCTATTTCATCTTTCCAATACGTTAACACTATGTAACGATTTTCATTTTTTAAAGACTTCCCAACTACTCCACCTAGCATTCCTTTTGCTTTTTCCATTCCTTTATTCCAAATTGTTTCTTGCTTATGTAAAAAATGCTTTTCCTTTTCCAACTTTACATCACATATAGCAACTCTTACGAACGCTCCCTCTATTACAATATCTTCCAAATGCATATCGGTTATATCATACAACGTTTGAAATAATTCAATTTCACATGAAAGAAACGTATCCTCTTGATTACTATTTAAATAAATTGTATCGTGAGAAGCATTCATAAATGATTGATATACACTTCTATCTTCCCATAAAGTAAATACACATGCCTCATCTTCATTCCATCCACCAAATTGTCCATGAAAACCATCTAGGTGCTGTATATCACGCCATTTTTCTTGCGCACTTGAAAATAATTCTTTTTTCTCTTCTTCAACTTTACAGTAGATTGTTTTTAGTAACATTTTTAATTCCCCCCTATGATCCGATCCATTTCCCACTCGCCATACTTTCTATTTTTCCATATACACAAACGTTAATTTTTTGTTATCAACTCCATTACTTACTAGAAATTTGATGCCCTCCGTAAATGTTGTAAGTTGATTACCGGAATACTTACCGGGTAAAAATACATCTAAAATATAAAAATTAAAATCTCTTGCTTTGCTTTCTTATCCCGCTTATAGTTTACATAACATAATTATATATTACTGATTATCTATATCATTCAATAAAACATCCTATTTTTTATACTTGGTAAACTATCCACTCATTTTCATAAGAAATACTATTTTATTCTATACGCATAATAATTTTAATTCCAACAATTCAGAATTAAAATCCAAAAAAGATAGGAAGTAAACAATCCTACATTATCATCTACTCCCTATCTCTTTTATCATCAATTATTTTTCAAATATAGAATACGTAATTTCTCCTGGATAATGTACTACCGTTACCTTCCGTTTTTCTTTTTTAAAACTAACAGTATGACCGTTTTCCCCTAAGTTCTCCCAGCCACTCGCCTTTGTAATTGGCATTACACTTATATATTTATAATCCTCTTCCTTTTCATCGTTAATATGGATTGCTGACATTGGTACTGGAAAATCTTCAATTTTAGATTCTTTGTCCAGATATATGAGTGCAAATAAGCCAACTAATATCATAGCCATTGAAATATTTGAAACTAGTTTTTTTCTATTCATTTTCACTGAAAACCCTCTTTTCTCACATATTACTTTCATCATTTTACTAATCTTAGTTATTTATGTATATAAAAAATATAATTAAAATTAATTCTAGACTATATTCTCTATCATTAATACTGTTATTGTTATATATTATAATTAATAGATTTTAAAATTTTGGAGGCGTTACTCATTGAGGAATTTTTTTTCAAAAAAATGGTCAGTTGTAATTTCTATTTTTATTATTGCCAGTACGATTTTCTACACAATGATAGATAAAAATCATAACAAAAAAGCCACGGTAGAAACAATTGATACAAAAACATTCAAAACTAACCTGCAACCTAAAATAGATGAGTTAACTACAAATTATAATGACATCATCGAGAAAGATTGGTTGCCTGCTTGGGAGGATATTAATATAAACGAAGATTCGGTTGACAGGACTAAACTATTAAGTACAATGATTTCTGTTTCAAAGCAATATGAAACAATCATAAAAGAAATTGACACCCTACAAATTGAAGAAAACATAGTAGAAGTACATATACAAAAGCAACTAACCTATTTCACAACTGAATTTAAAACCGCATCTAACTTCATGAAAAATGCAGCAGATTTGATTATAACTGGAGCCAATAGCTCTACTCCAGCTAATGAAATAATTGAAAATGCTAAACACTCTTTAGAACTTGCCGATCAACTTATTGTCATCGCTTTATCCACCTTAGCTGAAGTTGAGGATAAATTAGGACTTTTGAAAAAATAGCATTCTTTACTATTTTAAAATAAAAAAATGATTGCATTTCATTAATTGTATAACTATAATGTTTTTATTGATTCTATACACATTCAATGCGTATAAGTTATTAATTTTATAATTCGGATGAACCATTCAGGAGAAGGTCTATTGATCTACCGACGGGGCAAAAAGTTGTAAAACCAACTTTGAAACTCTCAGGTCTTGGTTACAAGTAGAACTGCATGGGGACGAATCTCTGGAGAGACTCCCTTTCGCTTTATATAGCGCAGAGGAAAACGAGCACCGAAGGAGCAAATCCGCTACTATAGCGGATAATCTCTCAGGTAAAAGGACAGAGACAAGCGAAAGAAAATGCCGATTTGTATCGGTTTATTTTTCTATCCCTTGTTTCTCCAGAGACCATTTCATTTACTTGAAGTGGTTTTTATTTTTTTCTAAAAAAGGAGAATACAGATGGAGACAGTAAGTAAAGTGTTAGAACAAATCAATCACTATGTGTGGGGACTACCAACGTTGTTGTTACTCGTTGGTACTGGTATCATTCTCACAGTGCGTTTAAAAGGTTTACAGTTTAGTAAACTATTATACGCTCACAAACTAGCTTTTAAAAAATCAGAAGATACATCTTCTTCTGGAGATATTAGCCACTTCCAAGCGCTTATGACAGCTATGGCGGCAACGATTGGTATGGGAAATATCGCTGGTGTTGCAACAGCTGTGACAATCGGTGGTCCCGGTGCAATCTTTTGGATGTGGATTACTGCTTTGTTCGGGATGGCAACAAAGTATGCCGAAGCAATTCTTGCGGTGAAATACCGTGTTAGTAATGAAAATGGCGAATATTCGGGTGGACCAATGTACTATTTAGAACGTGGTTTAGGAAAGAAATGGCTTGCTGTTTTATTCGCCATATTCGGTACAACTGCTTCTTTCGGTATCGGTAATATGGTGCAATCTAACTCAGTTGCAGAGGCAATGCGAATTAATTTCTCTTTCCCCCCTGCTCTAACTGGTATATTGATGTCGTTTTTAATCGCTATTGTTATTTTAGGCGGAGTTAAAAAAATCGGGAAAGTGACAGGATATATCGTTCCTATTAAAGCTTTCTTTTATATCATTGCTGGCCTTATTATTATTTTCTATCACTACGATCAAATTCCAGAAGCATTTTCACTTATTTTTTCTGGTGCATTTACTGGTACTGCAGCTGCTGGTGGTTTTATCGGAGCAACAGTTGCATCAGCTATTCAAATCGGAATGGCGCGCGGTGTATTTGCGAACGAGGCTGGTTTAGGGAGTGCCCCTATTGCCGCGGCGGCTGCAAAAACAGATTCACCTGCAAAGCAAGCATTAGTTTCTATGACCGGTACTTTTCTAGATACGTTTATTGTATGTACAATTACAGGACTTGTATTAATTACAACAGGTGCATGGAAATCAGGTAAAACTGGCGTTGAAGCTACAACACTTGCATTCCAATCTGTATTCGGTACTGCTGGTAGTATGATTCTCGGTATCGCAATTATTTTATTTGCCTACTCTACTATTTTAGGCTGGTCGTATTATGGAGAAAAATGTGTAGCTTATTTATTCGGAGAAAGTGCTGTTAAATATTATAAAGCAATCTTTATCATCATGATTGCTATTGGTGCGAATTTAAAATTAGGCATCGTATGGACATTTGCGGATATTGCAAATGGACTTATGGCAATTCCAAACTTAATTGGTCTAATTGGATTAAGTAGTATTGTTGTCGCTGAAACGAATCGCTTTTTACAAGCAGAGAAATTAAAAGAAAGTCATAAAAAACAGGCAAGTTAATCAATAATAAAGGAATGACTCATACATAATGAGCATTCCTTTTTTTGTTTTCTTACTCAGTAAATATCATTAAAAATATATTTATATCAATCTTTCCCTTTTTTATTCCACTAAAAGTTTTTCACATAAATGACATAAATCGTATGGTCTAACTATATAGTTGAAAAGGAATGCGACATTAAAGCGTCGCTGAAAAACTTATCCAAGAAAGGGAGGAAAAATCTTTTGAAAAACAAAATCATTGTTTTCCTATCTGTTTTATCATTTATTATTGGTGGTTTCTTCATTAACACGAATACTTCAAGCGCTGAAACATCATCTACTGATTACGTTCCTAACCAATTAATCGTTAAGTTCAAGCAAAATGCATCTTTAAGTAACGTGCAATCTTTTCATAAATCTGTCGGAGCTAATGTCTTATCTAAAGATGATAAGTTAGGTTTTGAAGTCGTTCAATTTTCGAAAGGTACTGTAAAAGAAAAAATAAAGAGTTATAAAAATAATCCAGATGTAGAATATGCAGAACCGAATTATTACGTTCACGCCTTTTGGACTCCGAACGACCCATATTTTAAAAATCAATATGGATTGCAAAAGATTCAAGCTCCACAAGCTTGGGATAGCCAACGAAGTGATCCTGGTGTAAAAGTAGCTATTATTGATACAGGAGTTCAAGGCTCACACCCTGATTTGGCTTCGAAAGTAATTTACGGGCATGATTATGTTGATAACGACAATACATCTGATGATGGTAATGGTCATGGTACACATTGCGCTGGAATTACTGGAGCCCTTACGAATAACAGTGTCGGAATTGCTGGTGTTGCCCCACAAACTTCAATTTATGCTGTCCGCGTATTAGATAATCAAGGAAGTGGTACACTTGATGCTGTAGCGCAAGGTATTCGAGAAGCTGCTGATTCGGGGGCAAAAGTAATTAGTTTAAGTTTAGGAGCTCCAAATGGTGGTACTGCATTACAACAAGCCGTTCAATATGCATGGAATAAAGGCTCTGTTATAGTTGCAGCTGCTGGAAATGCTGGAAATACAAAAGCTAATTACCCTGCTTATTACAGCGAAGTAATTGCAGTTGCTTCTACAGATCAAGCAGATAAGAAATCTTCATTTTCTACTTATGGTAGCTGGGTAGATGTTGCAGCACCAGGTTCAAATATATACTCCACTTATAAAGGAAGCTCGTATCAATCATTAAGTGGTACTTCTATGGCAACACCTCATGTTGCAGGAGTCGCTGCTCTTTTAGCAAATCAAGGATATAGCAATACACAAATTCGCCAAATTATTGAGTCAACTTCTGATAAAATTAGTGGTACAGGTACGTACTGGAAAAATGGTAGAGTCAATGCATTTAAGGCTGTACAATACGCTAAGCAATTACAAGAAAATAAAGCTTCTTAAGAAAACTTTAATCAGTCGATCTACCATGAATGCGGAATAAAATAGAAGGAGAGACTTCTATAATTAAAGCCTCTCCTTCTTACAAACTATATTACTCTCCCTGCTTTTTAACCATATGTAAATACAGTACAAAATCCATCATTGTCGACGAATGACCAAGTTGACGAATCATCGCTGTTATATTTCCTCTATGATATGTACCATGATTTACGACATGTTGTACTAACTCTAAAATTGAAGTTTCTAATGCCCCTGCATATGGGTTCTCAATAACAAATACAGCATTCACGTCTTGTATTGTAATTAAAAAGTCTTTATATTGATTTGCCATGTTTTCAAACATTTTTTCTAATTCATGTAACGATTTAGTTTCAATTTGTTTTCGTAAATCTTCTCGGTCTTGTATTGCTTCATTCATACTTTTACCATGCAATATGTGTAACCACACTTGATCTGTAATATAAATATGCACAAAAGTATCCTTAATGGATGGGAATACACTCTGTATCTGCTCATTAAAAATTGTCTCATAGTTTGGTAACTCTTTTAATCGATTGAATAATCTAGTATTAGCCCAAGCATGGTAATCACACTGTTTTAATATATAATCTTTCAATTTATATTACCTCCTTATTGTATGAAACGAATGGTTTGTTTCTTCATTTCCGATTCTCTATCAGCCTTTGCAATCCCTTTTCCTTTCATTTCATGTTTATTTATCGTTTTATATTTTACATACGTATGAAATTCCGTTTGAAATGGAAATGGTGTAATCCGAATTGTTTCCTCGTCCACCCATTCAGCTTGAATAAGTTTCTCCTCCTTACTATTAAACATTTCTGTTCCTTCAAAACCATCTTTAAATAAATCAATTTCATCTTTCTTTTTTACACCAGGCTTATTCATACATACGTATAAAGAAAGTTCATCACAAAACTTTAATAATCTATAATATTTATCAAACATCGCAAACTGTTCCTTTGTTAACGTTTTCAAAATTCTTTTTTGTCGTTCTAATTCATGTTTATAAAATGACATCATCTCTTCATCTTCCTCGTTTAGTGGAAATGATAAAAAATGTTTACTGCAAAGCAATGCCCCGTATGGATTAGAATTTTCAATTTCATTCAAACCAATCGTATAAAAAACAAAACGTAATGGGCTTGGACAATCCATAAATGTATATGGAATATTTTTAGCATCATTCAAAATTGGTACTTTATCAAGCTCTATCCATCCTCTGTCATGCTCATATATTGCATCAACTGTTTCTTTTAAATATGTTTTACCTTCAAAAAAGTCCTCTTTTATATGCTTTGCAATCTCTCCAGCTAAAAAACCATGATCATGTTGACGAATTAATATACTTTCCTTCTCATTTTTTTCACGAAAAATCATTCCTATACTCCCCCTCATCCTCATACTTAAGCTTTTTATATGCATCGATTCTTAATTAATCCCTAAATAATAGAAGGGATTCAGTCTCTTGCAACGAAATTAACATAATTATATAGTATTCTTTCTAATCATAGTGATAGCTTTATCTTTACTATCTATTATACTAAAACATTCATTCCAAAAATTTTTTTATGAGGTGAAAACATGAACAAAACAGAATTAATTAAAAACGTAGCACAATCAGCTGATATTTCTCAAAAGGACGCTTCTGCAGCTGTACAATCCGTATTTGACACAATTGCTAATGCATTACAATCTGGCGATAAAGTTCAATTAATCGGATTTGGAACTTTTGAAGTGCGCGAAAGATCTGCTCGTACAGGACGTAATCCGCAAACTGGCGAAGAAATTCAAATCGCAGCTGGTAAAGTTCCTGCATTTAAAGCAGGTAAAGAATTAAAAGAAGCTGTTAAATAAACAAGAAACCAGCCATTTTATAGGCTGGTTTCTTGTTTTTATTTAAGCAATTGCTTTATATTCTCTGCATGGTACACTTCACAAATATAAAATACACATTTGCAGTTACTTACAATTTGATACTTTCTAGTTGGATACACATTCGCTGTAACAGAACATCCATCAAACAATTCGATAATATTTCCAGATGGCTGATATCCTTCATATAATACGTTTCTTCTTACTTCCATCTTTTCTATAAGCTTTTCAACAGGAATATTTCCACTCTCTAATTCACTCTTTATTGCGTCCGGTAAAAACGAAGTGTCTGCAAAAATTAGATTTTCAGATAAAACCTTACCTTTATAACTAACATTAGATACACGGTAAAGAAATGTTCCATCTTTATCAAAGAAATTCTTTGCTTCTTTCGGAATGTACTGTCTACCAAGTGCCTCTTGTTCAAGAACATCAAACTGAACTGTATCATTTAAAAGCTTTTCTAAAGCGTGAATGGATGATGTATCTCCAGAAAATAAAATATTTTTAATTGCTTGTATATTATAAGTGAATTCATTCTTTCTATTTTCCGCCACTAACATGAGGAACACCTCTTCTATAATTTTTTATTTAAGATTTAAAAGTGCTACCGCGTCTAATTGCGTAATTTCAGTCACTTCCTTACTGAATATTGCAACAGAAGCCATATAATCTAAACTAGGCCTTACATCTTCCATCATTGTATTATTTGCCAACTCTTGCTTATCCTTAAAAACTAACAATCTTGGAGGATTATTTGGAGCTGATACTGTAATATGTACTGGTGGAATCATTAGTCCTTCACCTGTCGCTTTCAACACCGCTTCTTTTCGAGTCCAATATGTTAAAAAACCTTCTATTTTCTGTTCATTTGGCAGTTTCATAACTTGTGCTATTTCAATGTCTGTTAATACACCTTCTGCCATTTTCATAACATCTACATTTGGATTCATTTGTTCTACATCTATGCCAACAGGTGCAGATTTTGTAAATGCAACGACAACCCACTCACCTGAATGCGAAACAGATAATTGCGGCATACCTTCTGGTAATTGTGGTCTTCCATGCTGCAATTTACATACGGAACACATTCGATCAATTGGTACTTGGACTGGTGACATAGAAAGTATCTTGCCGAGAACTAATCTACTAATTACGCAACCTATTATAAAACGAGCTCGATCTGCCGAATGATGATACGAATTTGCTTTCTCTCGCTCTATATTATTTAGTAAATTGTAATGCCATGATTGTAAATCTGAAATTCTTGCCCACCATATTTGACAATCATTCTCATTCAAAGTTGGAATAGAATCTACAACTTTACTTTCTATCATGTAAACTCTCCTTTATTCAACGAATATCAATTTTCATAAAAAAGCATACGTATATTGTTACTCATTGACAAGTACTTTCTCTTTTTCTGATACTGATAATGTTTTTTCTTTCTTCTTTGACATTACCTCTTTATCGGAAATACGTAAAGAAAATAGTAGTGCTATAAGCAAAAATATTGCTGATCCAATTAATGCTGCTTGATATGGTAAAAAATCGGATTGAACGTTATTACTTCCAAAACCAGCTAGTATACTAGCTAAAACAGCTACTCCTATTGCTGAACCTAATCGATTTTGCACATTGAATATAGTAGTCGCTCTCCCCATAGAAGGCGGCGTGATATTGTTAAAGGCAGAAAATTGAACCGCACCGACAGATTGACCTAAGAAAATACCAATGCCAAACAATAATGCCCGGATTTGCCACGGATTCGTATCGTGATTTACAAAACTCAATAAAACAAATATAACCGCCGTACATATTAATCCAATAGAAATTACCTTTCGAGCTCCTAATTTCTTATATGACCATGGCACAATTTGTGAAGAAATCATTAATCCAATCGCCTCTGGAAATGTCGTAAGTCCTGATTCTAGCGCGGAAACTCCTATCACATTTTGATACATAAGTGGAAAAACAAATAACATTCCTAATAAACCAGCTGATGAAAATAATGATATAATGCTCATCTTTCTAAATACTGGTTCTTTTAATAAGCGTAAATCTAACATCGGTTGCTTTACTTTCAGTTCTACGATTATAAACAACGCAATGAATACAAGCCCAGCTACCCCGGTACTCATAATTTCTGGAGAAATCCACCCTTTTGATGGTCCCTGGCTGAGTGCATATATGAGCATCGCAAATCCTGGTGCTGATAAAATAAAGCCAAGAGAATCAAAGCGACCAGCTGATTTTTCAACATGCTCTGCTAAAAATAGAAGTCCAAATAGCAATGCAACGATTCCAAACGGTACATTAATATAAAATGCCCAACGCCAAGACATTTGATCTACAAAGAAACCACCGATGATAGGCCCAACTGCTGGCGCTACAGCAATTGGAAGTACAATGAACCGGGAAATCTTCGGTCTTTCCTTTGGTGAAAATGTTCGAAATAACATCGCCATTCCGACCGGTGTTAAAAGCCCTCCACCAGCACCTTGAATGATACGAAAAATATTCAATGAAGTAATATCGTTAGCCATTCCGCATAAAGCAGAAGCGATTGTAAATACGAAAAGAGCAATTAAAAATACTCTTTTCGTCCCAAAACGATCTCCTAACCAACCAGAAATCGGAAGGAAAACAGCTAAACTAACTAAATACCCAACATTAACCGTCCCCATTGCAGATGCAGGTACTTGTAGTTCTCTACTTATCGTTTGCAGTGCTACATTTACAATCGTTGCGTCCATCGCAGCCATAAACATCGCAGTTATATACACGATACTTACAACTACTTTTGGATTTAGTTTTGCTTTCATTATCGTTTTCCTGCTAATGTTTTTTCGCGAACTTGATTACTTTTCGGATTCAAATCTTTCCAGTTATATTCAACATATTCCAAGCAGCTCTGCCTACTAGCTTCTTCATATACGACATTCCAGCCAATAGGTACATCGAGAAAAGCAGGCCAGAGAGAATACTGGCCCTCCTCATTTATTAATACTTTATATGTGTAATTATCATTTTCAAATGGATTCGTCATACTCTACTTACCCCTTTCTTATTCTGCAAATATTTCGCTAATACTTGTCCAATTTCCGTGAGTGGACCTGGCTGACATAGATCTTTATGTCTACAATCAATATCGTGCTGCACAATTTGCCCGTCTAAATAATTTAGCCACGTATTTGGAGAAATAGGATCAAACCAATCTGGTATAACAGTAGATCTAAAGAATAAGATATCTCCGTTATAAACTTTCGGTACATACTTCCCTAACAACCCTACTGAATTTACATATGTTTCTTTCAAATTCAATATAGTCTCTTCTTCAAGACTTGCTAATGCACTTCCATCTTTACGAAGGATTTCAACTGCACTTTCCATTGTAAGTGGTTTACCATCCATGTTATCTGGGTCATATCCGCCTAAAGCAAGTAATGCTATTAACGCTTCCTCTTCAGTAGGCGCTTCCGTATTCGGTAAGAAGTGTCCAGGATAAGAATCAAGCATAACGAGTAATTCTACTTCTTCCCCTCCATTTTGTAGTTGCGCCGCCATTGCATGCACAACATTTCCTCCAAGCGACCAGCCTAGTAAACGATATGGTCCATGAGGCTGTACTTCACGAACGTGTTTCAAGTAATCCGCCGCCATCTCCTCTAAAGTTTTTGGAAGTTCTTCATTTTTAGCAATACCACGTGCTTGTACACCATAGATTGGATAATCTGTTCCTAAAGATTTCATAAGTCCTGCATAGCACCAACTTAATCCACCTGCTGGATGTACACAAAATAGTGGTAATTGATCCCCGCTTGCTCGTAATGGAAGCAACACATCAAGTGCACTTTGACCATTCCCCATCTCAAGTCTTTCAGCTAACCCTGCAACAGTCGGTGCTGCAAATAAAGTGCCAATGTTTAGTTCCACTCCAAGCGCCTCTTTAATGCGGCTCATAAGCTGTACTGCAAGGAGTGAATGCCCACCAAGATCAAAAAATCCGTCATCAATTCCAATTTGAGGTACACTTAGCACTTCTGTAAACAAGTCACATAACATTTCTTCTTGCGGTGTTCTTGGACCACGACTAGAAGATGATGCGATAAATTCTGGAGCTGGCAATGCCTTTCTATCTAATTTACCGTTTGGAGTTAAAGGTAACTCATTTACTACTACAAAAGCGTATGGAACCATATAATCTGGTAAACTACCACTAGCAAACTGACGCATTTCATTCGTATCAATCTCTTCATCATTTGATGCGACGATATAAGAAACTAACCGTTTATCCCCTGGTTGATCTTCCCGTACAATAACGGCTACTTGCTCAACTTTAGGGTGCTTCATTATGACTGCTTCTATTTCTCCTAATTCAATTCGGAATCCACGAATTTTTATTTGATGATCTGCACGTCCTATATAATCTAGCGTCCCATCTTTACGCCAGCGAGCTAAGTCTCCTGTACGATACATTCTTGTACCTGGCTTGCCAAATGGATCTGCGATAAAGCGTTCAGCCGTTAATCCTGCTCTTCCTAAATATCCACGCGCAAGCCCTGCACCTGCAACATACATTTCTCCAACTACTCCAGGTGGCACTGGTTGTAAATAGTTGTCTAACACATACACTTTAAGGTCAGGTATACTGCACCCAATTAAACTATTTGCTCGTAAAGAGACGATAGTTTCATCTAATTCAATATAACTAACATGCACTGTCGTCTCCGTAATACCGTACATATTAATAAGCTTTGGTGCATTATGAGGATGTCGACTATACCAATCTTCTAAGCGACTTAGCTCAAGTGCTTCTCCTCCAAAAACAACATATCGTAAAGATAATTTTTGGCCAATCTCTTCATTTTCACGATCTGCTTGCATCAATTGATAGAACGCTGATGGAGTTTGATTTAAAACCGTAACCTTTTCTTTAACAAGAAGCTGTAAAAATTCTTTCGGCGAGCGACTTACAGTATGTGGCACTACAACTAAACGCCCTCCGTATAATAAAGGTCCCCAAATTTCCCAAACCGAGAAATCAAAAGCGTATGAATGGAACATCGTCCAAACATCGTTTCCGTCAAACTGGAACCAATGATCAGTTGCCCCTAAAAGTCTTACTACATTTTGATGAGGTATCATAACGCCTTTCGGTCTACCCGTTGAGCCTGATGTATAAATAACGTAAGCAATATGTGATGGAGATAATGGCTTAATTCGTTCCACTTCATCAATATTGTCTTCACTATATTTCTCAACTTCTGCTATTACTTTCACATCATCAACTAAAACTTTTAGTGCCTCGTCACATTCAATTTCCACTTCTGAATTCGTTAAAACACATGATGGTTTCGCATCGTGTAGCATAAATGAAATACGATCTGCTGGGTAATCTGGATCTAACGGAAGGTATCCAGCACCCGCTTTAAGAACAGCTAATAAGCTTACCACCATGTTTAATGATCTTGGCATCGCTAAAGCAACGAGTTGATCAGGACCAATCCCTTTTGCTATTAGGAATCGAGCTATTTTATTTGCTTTTCTATTTAACTCTTCATAAGTTAATTTCTTATCTTCAAAGACAACAGCAATAGAATTTGGATTTATATGAGACTGTTTTTCAAATAATTGTGGCAATGTCATTTCTGGTGCAATTTGAAAACCACCATTCCACTTTTCTAATACTGTATTTTTCTCTGCTAAAGTTAATATTTCTAATCTGCCAATGGATTGATCCGGATTTGTCGCCGCATCATCTAATAACAAAATGAATCGTTCTATTAGTTTTTGAACCGTTTCACGTTTATATAAATCGGTACTAAACTCTAGTAATCCATGTAAACCGTTCGGAGTACCATCATCCCCGTTACTCTCACTAATTTCAAATGTTAAATCAAATTTTGCAGAACCGACGCTTTGAATTTCAAGGCTCGCTTCTAAACCTGGTACATGAAACGTTGCTTCTGGTGTATTTTGAAAAGCTAACATAACCTGAAACAACGGGTGGCTGTTTCGAGTACGGACTGGATTTAACACTTCAACAAGCCTTTCAAATGGAACATCTTGATTTTCATAAGCTGCAAGATTTACCTGCTTCACTCTATTTAATAATTCTTTAAAACTTGGATCTCCTGAAGTATTTGTACGTAACACTAATGTATTTACAAATAAACCAACAATATCTGAAAGTACATCATCATTTCTTCCAGCAATGGGACTTCCAATTGGTATATCAGTGCCTGCACCTAATCTTGTAAATAGTGCACTAAGCCCTGCTTGTAACACCATAAACAAACTAACTCCATTTTTACGTGCAAGCTCTACTAACCTACTATGCATACCTTCATCTATATGAAAATGAATTGTTTCCCCGCGGTAACTCGTCTCAATTGGACGCTGGAAATCTGTAGGTAACTCCATTTGATCTGGTAAACCTTTAAGTTCTTCTTTCCAAAAATCTAATTGTGTTGAAATAAGACTCTCTGGTGTCGTTTCATCACCTAGCAATTGTTGTTGCCAAAGTGCATAATCTGCGTATTGAACTGGAAGTGTCTCCAGCTGAACTCTGTCACCTTGACATCGTGCTTTATACGCCGCTGTAAAATCTCTCGTTAACGGCTGTAATGACCAGCCATCACCTACAATATGATGTAATAAAATTAATAATACATGTTCGTTTTCACTCACTGTAAAAAGTTGCAAACGAACTGCCGGCTCAATATCGAGGTTAAAACTATATCTTACCGCCTCTGAAAGTACACTTTCTAATTCATCTTTACATGTTTTTGTTATAATCATTTCTAGATTTAAGTTTTCCATATCTAAAATTTTCTGATAGGAACTACCTAATACGTTAGGGAAAATTGTTCTAAGTGTTTCATGTTTCTCAACTACATCATAAAAAGCACCTTGTAATGCTTCCTCATTCAATATTCCATTCATACGAATGACTAGCGGAATATTATAAGTAGGACTTGGACCTTCTAAACAATTTAAGAACCATAACCTGCGCTGTGCAAATGAAAGTGGAACTTCATTTGGCCTACTTGCTTTCTGAATAGCTGGTCTTGCACTTTTTGCATGGTTTAATTGTTTCGCCAGTTCGGCAACAGTTGGTGATTCAAATAGTTTCCCGATACCTAATTCCACACTTAACGTTTCACGAATTCTTGCCATTAAACGAGATGCAAGAAGGGAATGTCCACCCATTTCAAAGAAATTATCATCAATACTAATTCGAGAAACACCAAGTACTTCTGCAAATAAATCACATAATATTTCTTCTTTCGGATTTCTAGCAACCCTCTCATTGTTCATTCCATTAAAATTAGGCGCAGGTAATTTCTTTCTGTCAACCTTACCATTTGGCGTTAATGGTAATTCTTCTAGCACAACAAATGCCGATGGTATCATATAATTCGCTAAACTTTCTGAAACATAAGAACGAATTTCTGAAAGATTAATCGGTTCCTTTTCTTCTGCAATGATATATGCAATGATGCGTTTATCATTTGGACGATCTTCTCGTACCATTACTACCGCTTGTTGAATATTTTCATGTCGTTGTAATACCGTTTCAATTTCAGCTAATTCAATTCGGAATCCACGAATTTTAATTTGATGATCTGCGCGACTAATGTACTCTAACGCACCATCACTACGCCATTTCACAAGATCTCCTGTACGGTACATGCGCTTCCCTGATTCTCCATAAGGATTTGCAACAAACCGTTCAGCTGTTAACTCAGGTTTTCCTAAATATCCGCTTGCAAGTCCTTCCCCTGCAATATATAATTCACCAATAACTCCAGGTGGAACTGGTTGTAACCCTGCATCCAATACATACACTTCTGTATTGGAAATTGGCTTTCCAATAGGAGGTATACCCTTTTCACTTTCATCAATGTTCATGAAAGTAGACCAAATCGTCGTTTCAGTTGGTCCATATAAATTAGTTATTGAGCAACCTAATTCTTTTAATTTATTTGCTAAATGCGCTGGAAGAGCTTCACCACCAACAAGTATGTTTAGCCCTTGTAGCTTCTCTGGATAATCAGTTACTAACGCCTGCCAAAGCGTCGGTGTAGCCTGCATAACGGTCACTCTTTCTTCTTGTAAAAGTGTCGTTAATGCAGAAGGCTCTTGTATGTCTTCTTTTTGCGCAATTGTTAAACTTGCACCACTAATAAGAGGTAAATAAATTTCTAGAGCAGAAATATCAAACGCAAAAGTTGTAACTGCTAATAAATGATCATTTTCATTTAACGAAAACTTTTGTTGCATAGCCATTAAAAAGTTACTTAAACCTCTCATAGGAACAATTACACCTTTTGGGTTTCCTGTTGAGCCTGAAGTATATATTGTATAGGCTGGGTTTAAAAGTAATACATCATTCTTACATGCTATATTCATACGAGAATATGTATGTAACGCTAGTTTCGTTTCTTCGCCATCTAATACAATTTTTTTCATACCATTTTCTATAACTAACTTAGATGAAACAGATGAATGTGTTATGATACAAACTGGTTTTGCATCATCTACTATATAATTAACTCTTTCTGCTGGGTATTCTGGATCTATTGGTAAATATGCTGCACCAGCCTTTAAGACTGCTAGCATACTAACTATCATTTCTATTGATCTAGGGAATACTAAAGCTACAAACTGATTTGGTCGTATTCCTTCTTCTACTAAATAATGTGCTAGTTCATTCGCTCGTTCATTTAGCTCTTTATACGTAAGGTTTATACCGTCACAAGTAATCGCTAGTTTATTTGGATTTTTTTGCACTTGTTTTTCAAATGA
>NZ_JAKUFQ010000023.1:0-63526 GCF_022663475.1 Bacillus cereus group sp. BfR-BA-01382 | reverse complement strand
CTTTCTTTTGTTCTTCTGCTTTCTTTTGTCCTTCCGCTTCAATTGCAACGTTTAATTGTTGCTGAAGAGCCTGAATTTGCTCATCAATAGCTTTCAAGCTAATTTCTTTCTCAATATAGTCATGTTTCTCTTTGATACTGCGAAAGCCTTCATTTACATATACGGACACTTGCTGCATCGACTCATCTTTATTTACCTTTAATTCTTCTTGTATTTGATTGTAAGGAGCCTCTATTTCAGTATATACATTTTGCAGAGCTTCCTTCTCAGCAACAATTTTCTCACGCCCTTGTTGCCATACAGAAATCGCCTGTTTTATTTCTTCAATAGAAGTTGCTTTCGATTTCCCCTTCATCGTTCCATACTCACGCTCAATAAACTGTTTATGTTTCTCAGATTGCTCTTTTAACGTATTAACTGTTTTCGGAAATATAATTGCTGTAGAAAGCGTCGCTTCCACTTTCGTTTCATGAATGAACGCCGCTTCTGTATACGTCATAATTTGAGATCCTAAATAAAACGTAATAGAACACATACACGGCAATATAAGCATCTTTTTAAAATTCCGCGGTCTTTTCAGCATCTTAATCTCCCCCATCGAACATTACGTTCTTTATACAGAACATTATCTATATTATAGTAAAGAACTATTAAAATTGATAGACAAATACTAGAAAAATAGAAAAAGGGCTATCCATGTGATAGCCCTTTTTGTTATTATCTTTCTTCACCTGCTGTTTGTTGTGCATCAAACGTCCAATTTAATTGTAACTTATCGCCTTGGAATTGATTTTGATCTTTTCCATTATCAACGAACTCAAATTTCACTTTGAATTTATCAGATTTACCTGCTGAAATACCTTTTTCATCCCAGAACCAAGCCGATAAATCATTATCTACAGCTGTAAGTGTGTCACCTTTTAATTTATCTAAAGTAGTTTGTTTCACAATTGTCTCATGCTTATCTACATTTTTTAAGAATGTTACTTTAATATGTTTACCAAAATCATCTTTATTATCTTTCTTTACATCTTCTACATTATAATCTGTTTTCAGTAGAACCTTTTTAATATCTAAAGAGCCTTTATTTTCTAGTTTAAATTCTTTTTCAATTGTATCCCCAGGTTTTAAATTCGATACGTTAACAACTGTTGATGGATTTAATGCTAAATCCAGTGTCCCAGCCGCAAATGTATTGTTTGACACTTCTTTATCACTGAAAAACGCAAATGTTCCTCCACCAACTAACGCTGCTCCTAGTACTGCTGATGTAATACCCATTCCTAATTTTTTCTTTAAAGTCATGTCCATATCCCCTTAATATATATTTGTTAACTTCCTAAACGGAAAGTATAACCAAACGAACTAGACGGATTGTTCTACTTTTTTATCTTTCTTTTCTCCGTCAATGCTACGAATAGCGCCAAAAATAGAAATCGCGGAATATCCAAGTAAAAAGACTCCTGGAATAATAAGAAGTAATGCTGCTCCCGCTTTTGAATTCGCATAATTCAGTAAATAACCAACGTACGGAACTGTAATATCTGCATACTTTCCAACTACATTTTCTGCAAGTACTGGCTCTAAATCTGGTCCGTTGTTGTTATCCCCTTTTGTTTCATACATTACTTTTCCATTTGTATCTTTCACACCGATAATACGGTGAGTGATAATTTTTTGATCTTTCTCTTTAAAGGTAATAACATCACCTTTTTGATATTTAGAACCATCTTTGTTTGGTTCTATTGCAATGATTGATCCTGTTAAAAACGTCGGCTCCATTGATCCTGAAAGAACGCTCTTAAATTGATATCCCATCACTGTCGGATCACCACCGCTCGCTTTTGAAGAAATAACTACAAAAGCTAAAAAAACCATCAATGCAAATAAAACAAATGAGATCGCGTTGCTAATTACCTTCCAAATTAATTTCATCGTCTCTCTCCCTCTCCGTTGTTTTATATTATTTGAAGTATGCAATGTTCATTTTGTTCTTTAACAAGAACACAAGTAAATGATATAACGAACTTTAGGTTATTGCAATAAGAAAATTTACAATTATTAGTTAAAAGTATTTTTAGCATAGAAAAAGACTGTGATAAAATCTCCACAGCCTTTTTTACTAATACGTTATTTTTCTTCTGTTTTCATTCCTTTTGTATTTCGGCGTAGCACTACATATAAAATGGCTCCAAATAGTACAAGTGCGCCTACCCCAAAACTTATTACTTTCACATTTGACTCTTTTTCTTCTGATACAATTGTATCTTTTTTAGGCATCGCAAAAGTGACATCTTCTGTTGAAAGAACATTTACCGTCGCAATTGTTTGATTATTTTTCGTAATATCAACTGCACCAACTACCTCACCACGATGAATTCCTTTATGATACAAAGATTCTTTATCTAATGAAGCTGCCCGGAAAATAGTTTTCACATTTTTCCCTTCATCTTTCTTAAGCATAAGTTCTGCACTTTTTTCAAGTTCACTATTAATATCTTTATTTAAATATGTTGTTTTTTGATGCCAACTATGTTTATCTAGTACAGTTTGCTTCACAAATTGACCAAAAGAATAGTCCGCCATCTGCTTCAAATCTTCATAAATTTCAGGTCTTTGAGAAGCCATTACTACATTTATAATACAATTTCCATCTTTCTCATTTAATAAAACAAGTGTATTACGCGCTTCATTCGTAAACCCTGTCTTACCGCCAATGCTATATGGATTTTCAAAAAAATTAGATTTATTAAAAATAGACACCGTCTGCCTAGACGTCGTAACTGTCGTTCTTTTCGTATTCATCGCTTGTAAAATTTCAGGATAATTTTGCACACCTTTCGTAATCATAGCCATATCATATGGCGTCGTATAATGATTCGGATCATGCAATCCATTCGGTGTTACAAAGTGACTATCTCTCGCTCCTAATTGCTTCGCTTTCTCATTCATCATATTGGCGAAATTTTCAACACTCCCGCCAATCCGCTCCGCAATCGCATACGACACATCATTCGCACTCAGCACCATTAAAATCATAAGCGCAGTATTTCTATTAATTGTCTCTCCAGGTTGAAACTCAATTTGATAATTACTCTTCTCTTGATCTAATGCTAATTGTGAAAATGTAAATTGATCCTCTGGCTTTGTATGCTCCATGAGTAGAATCGCTGTTAACACTTTCGTCGTACTAGCAGGATATGCGCGGTGATATGCGTTTTTGTCATACAAAACATCTCCTGTTTTCGCATCAATTGTCGTTGCAAACTGACTAAAAACATTTGGTCCTTCCGCAGGTGGTGGTGCAACTTGTTCTGGATTTACTCCAATATTCGTCTCAGCACGCAATGTCATAGGTGTCAACAAAAACAAACAAATAACTGTAATAAAAACCAAAATTTTCTTAAAATTTACCATATGACTCTCCCTTTTCCATTTAATCCCTTAACAAAATAATATATCTACCAATCATATGTAATTTGTATTAAACTGGAAGAATTTTCACTATTTTTTACTATATCATATTTTTACGATAAAGAACATAAATATACAATAAAAATAAGAAGGAATTACTCTTTCTTATCCTTCTCATCAATCAACGAATCTATTAACTTTTGACTAGCTTCCTCGGGCGTAATCTCATCCGTTATCCCCATAAACGACCAACCTTTAGAATCAACCCACTCAACAAACTCTTGTAAAAATTCATCATGTGTAACATCCACATCAAGAATCGATCCATTAATCGAAATCGTTCTATTTCTAGACACGCGCATCTTGAACGTTTTTCTTACCATTATAACTTTTCTCCCTCTACTCCTGAATATTTATAAAATAATCTTGTATCTCTGTTATACATGATTTTCAGTAAATTGTAAAAAGGATATATTGGCCAATTTAAATAGCAAAAATGAAAATCTCTTACCTACGTAAACGTAATACGACATATAACTGCTCATAAATTATTAAATAAATTCATAAAAACATACAGTTATGTGGATTTATTTAAGTAAGCCATTATAGCCTTTTGGAAGATATTATCTAAAATAGTATACTAAACGGATGAAGGATATTTGAATACAGAAACTGAGGCTTTCTATTTAGCTGGACTCTTAAGTGGTAGACTTAGAGACTGATGCCGAAATTCATATTTAATTTCTATTTCTGTACATAATATTGTAAGAAAGAAGGTAGTACTGTGAAAACAACAGAAAATTTTACTGACAGGGCCGATATATATGCACAATATCGTCCTAGTTATCCTAATGAATATATTGATTACTTACTTTCAGCTAACCAACTGAAAGGAAATCCGATTGTAGCTGATATTGGTTCAGGTACGGGTACGGGGATATTTAGCCGCCAGCTGCTTGAAAGTGGTTTACATGTTATTGGAGTTGAGCCAAATAATGATATGAGGAAGATGGCTGAGCAATCGTCAAAACTATATTCTCGTTTTCAATCCATAAAAGCAACTGCTGAAAATACCACTTTAAAAGAAAATAGTGTAGATTTAGTAACTGTTGCCCAAGCATTTCATTGGTTTGATAAAGAGGCTTTCAAAATTGAATGCCAACGAATTTTAAAACAAAAAGCAAACGTTGCTCTTGTTTGGAATAGTAGAGATTTAACTAGTCCACTTATTAAAGAGAACGCAGAAATTTGCCACATCAAATTCAAATGACTTTCGTACAATAAAGTAGAATATATTAGAAAACACCTTAAAATGAGGAGGAACTCAATGGCGCGTTGTACGTATTGTAAAACGAAGTGGAAAGTAAAAGACGTATGGTCGCTTCTCATAACATTTGAAAAAGATTGTCCGTATTGTTTTGGAAGACAATATATGTCTAATGATACTTTTCATCAAGCTAACGCCGCTTTACCACTGTTATTTTTATGCCCTTTAATTGTTGATTTAAGCGATGAAAATCCTTTAGATAAATACCGGAAATAATATAACGGCTACATTCAAAAACTACTTTTCACTGAATTTTCTTCTTATCATTATCCCTTCATACATTACTAGCATAATCGCTTATACTTTCCCTTTTGAAGATTCCGTAGCCCAGCAGGAATAGCGTCCTCTGAACAAGGTTTATCAATTATGACTAAAAAACAGTGATATATGTATACTGTTAAACATAAAAAATTAGCATTAGGTTCCAATCAAATATTAATTGAAACTCAGCACCGCTTGTATTCTGTAATTCAGAATACAAGCAGTGTTTTTTATTATGCATTTTTGCATACAGTATGATTTTCTCTTGTAAATAGATAATAATGGTATATAATAAAATCAACGTTTTACCAATAAAAGGTAATAAAAAGCAGTGTGATAAGTAAATAACCAAAACGTATTAACAGATTTGCTCTATGTAAATCATGATACATATATGGAATCAAAACTATGAAATTATATGTAGAGGTTAGATTACTACAAGATGAAAGATTCATAGCGAATACACTCGAGGAAAAAAGCGTTCGATTAGATTAATGTTATAAAACTACTTAATGTGGTATCTATGGAACGAATTGAGAATATACTTAGGGGGAATTTCAAGTGAAAACATTTGGTAAAGTATTATTAACAGGAGCTTTAGCTTTAGGTGGTTTAACAGCTATGAACATTGATACACCGAAGGCACATGCTGACGGAGCAAGCGAGTTCTGTCGTTATATTTGTGGTCCTAGCGAAACGGTGAACGGTGTTACAGTTCAGGTACACTCTACACAAGTTACTTTTGGTAACAGCGTAATTGCAAGAATTACAAATGACCGAGCGGAAGAAATTCATTACAATGTCAGCCTTGAAAAGAAATATGGCGATAGATGGGGAGAATTTGAAACCAACTTCCGTTGGCAAAATCAATGGGTCCCAGCTGGAAGCAATGATGAAATTGCAACTTTCACAGGATATGGCGATGATATTTATGAGGATGGAACATATCGTTATAAAGTCGAAATAAAAGACGCTGACGGTTCTATTGATACAATTTACACAGCAGGAATGACAGTTACAGGGCGATAGCTCATGACTGAGTTCCATTATTTATGATTTTATTTTTGATAATATCATTGATAATTGCGGTAATATTATTATTAAAATAAGCTCTTCGGAGCTTATTTTTTTATATAAAAATTGGAATGATAATATTCAGAAAATTACATCTTTACACTATTAAAGTTTGTTGCTATTATAGGAATACATCAAATGTTACAATATTCAACAGATTATACAAATCCTCCGATTACACGAATGAAATGAAAACACATTGCTGGTGGTAATATTTATAGTTGGGATCCCGTAGCTCAGCAGGGAGAGCGCCACCTTGACAGGGTGGAGGTCGTGAGTTCGAACCTCTCCGGGGTCATACAGTTAGTTATATCAAGGGTTTGAGTACGTTTCTTAACAATTAAAAATGTTATGGTCATTACCAAACCGGTACGACTAAACGAAAACCACTTCGCAAAAAAATGCGGGGTGGTTTTTTGTTGTTAAAATTTGCTGTCCTTGATTTTTTGGACGATAGAGAGTTTAAGAATGTTACACCGAAAACGCTACAAAGCTATCGGGATATTCTGAAACAGTTTGAAAATTTCTGTTTAGAACATGATGTTATCAATGTCGAGGATATTACTACAAGTATTATGAAGCGATATATCTTGCATTATCAAAAGAAAGGAAACAACGCAACCACTACAAACTCTAAGTTGCAACGTATTCGTGCTTTTCTTAATTATATGATTGAATGTGAAGTCATTAAGAGTAATCCTGCTAAGAAAATACAGAAAGCACGAGAAGATGTACGTATTGATGTATTTACGGATTATCACATTAAACAAATGCTTAACTACTATAGAAGGATTAAACAGCGTGAAAAAACCTTTTACGCATATCGTGACTATTCCATTATCGTTGTTTTACTTGGTACAGGGTTGAGACAATCTGAATTATGTTCCCTAAAGTGGACTGATATTGACTTCAAATATCAAACTTTATCTGTATTTGGAAAAAGTCGTAAAAGAGAATCTATTCCTGTTGCCGATAAGGTAATTATGGAGTTAGCAACATACAAAACATTTTGCGAACAGATCTTTGTAGAAAAAGGACTTTCAGAATACGTTTTTTCAAACCGTACTAATAAACAATTAACTCCTAATGCGGTACAAAACGTCTTTAAACGTCTAGCCAAGATTATGAATTTTAAAGATGTACGTCTTTCCAGCCATACATTTAGACATACATTCTGTCAACGCTGTATCCAATCGGGAATGAGTACATTTGCGGTTCAAAGGTTAATGAGACATTCGTCCATAGTAGTAACAGAAAGATACGCAGCTATGTGGGGAAATGACTTAAAAGAACAAAACGACAAGTTTAATCCTTTAAATACGATAGATATATAAATAGGAAAAAAGCCACCTACGGCAATAGGTGACCAAAATTCAAATTCAAAACTAAATAACGGAAATTCCGTACATTCAGCACCTCCATTATAAATTTTTCAAAAATATAATGCAAGAGGTCTAGTTTCCTATTGTCTTTTTTAGCTAGTGTACAGAGATTTTCGAATGTGGGAATGACCTAACACCACACTAAACACTTGAACAGGTTAGCTAAGCCAATGTCATAAAATTAAGCGTCCTAACAGATAACGGTTCCTTGTTTACGTTGTTAAGAGTCTAGGTGAGAACGACCACTAACGGTTCGGCTGGTTGCTTGGTGTACTACGGTACAGGTAGCAACGAATAAGAAAAATCATATTAGGTTACGAGTAATTAAGGGTATGTCAGTAGCACAATTCCTTCCCTAAGTTTTTCAGCATGTTGGACAAGCATGACATGTTAAAAGTTCGTTGCAGATGAAAATCTAGCGTTCAAACAAGGTGATACGATGGAAACCTCAGCAAACTCAGTTTAATTCAGTATTAAAGAACGTCTACTTTTATAGTACTTTGTTTTTTGAAGTGTTATAAAGGTAGTCATTCTTCTGTCCAATATTTCCTAGACAAATCTAGTTAATTCAGCGAAAAGGAAAACCTAAAGTCAAGAGATTCAAATCATTTTAATTACCACTAAATACGGATATTTGTAGAAGAAAGTAACTACTAATCAAATCTATTTGTCCTATTTTACTCTTTTCCTGCAAGTAGTTAAGTGTAAGACAAATCTTACAGAACTATATGAGAAAAGGAGTTTAGGTATGTTATTAAAACATCCAGTACAAACAAAAATTAACATCATCGACTCAATTATGGGTAGTGGTAAAACTAGTTGGGCAATACAGTTCATGAAAAACGCACCAGCATATCAAAAGTTTATTTACATTACCCCCTTCAAAAATGAGGTAGAACGAATAATTACTTCTGTTAATCGTAATTTTCAACAACCACAGGCTGATTGTAAAGGAGAAACAAAGCTAGAAGATATAAAACGTCTCATCTCAGAAGGTAAAAACATTGTTTCTACACATTCACTTTTTAGAAATATAGATAATGAAGTCATTGATCTGTTAGACATGGAGAATTACACGCTAATCCTAGATGAAGTTATGGATGTTATTGAACAAGTAGATGTTTCAAAAGATGACTTGAAAATGCTAACAGAAAACGAGGTAATTGGAGTAAATCAAAACGGTGTTGTTCACTGGAAGCAACTTGATTATAGAAAAGGATATTTTGAAAAATTGAGGAACCTAGCTTATTCAGGGAACTTAATGATGTATGAAGACAAAGCAAATGAACCGAGTGCAGTATATTGGATCTTCCCTGTGGAAATATTTAAGTGTTTTGAGGAAGTTTTTATTCTGACCTATATGTTCGATGGACAGATTCAACGTGCTTATTTTGATTTATTTGGTCAAGAGTATATCTATAAATCAGTTGTAAAGGAAGGTAGTAACTATAAGTTAGCACCATCTGTGTCTTTTAAAAATGAAGACCGTTCACATTTGAAGGAACTGATTAACATTTATTATCTTTCACCTAAAGATAAAAAGGATATGAACAAGATGGGAAATAAACATAATTATTTTAGTGTGTCTGATTTAAAAAAGAAAACTAAAAATAAGGATACAAAGAAAGTCATTAGAGATAACGCTTATAACTTCTACCGTAATAAATGTAATGTACCTACAAATGAGGTCATGTGGACTACTTTTAAAGAATTTAAAGATAGCCTAGCACCTATGGGGTTGAAAGAACACTTTGTAAGTGTAAATGCACGTGCTACAAACCAATTCCAACATAAAAGGACATGTATCTATTTAGCTAACATTTATACAAATCCTTTGATAAAACACTTTTTTAATAAGCAAGGTATACAGCTTAATGGTGATTTATTTGCATTATCAGAACTACTTCAATGGCTTTTCCGCAGTCGTATTCGTACAGGAAAGTCAATAGATGTTTTTATTCCATCTAAGCGAATGAGAACGTTGTTGGAACAGTACCTCAATAATGAAATTTAATTACTTTCTCTACTTTTATTGCTTAGTAAAGAAACGTTGTAACCCTTGATAACACTGGGTTTCTTGAATATTCCCTTATAAGAAAGATATAAAAATGTTATAAGTATTAAAAGACAATCCCGAATAACACTACAAGGGATAGCCTAAGCTACCCCTCTTCGTGATTATTCAGGGCATACTTTAATAGCTATATAGAATAATATTATTTCTAGAAATAGTGGTGAGGGCATTCTTTGCCCGAACACGAGGCGTAGCCGAGGTAGAATAAAAAATCAATAACATGATATAAGTGCTTTAATAAGTATAGGAGGAAATAGCTTGGAACTAGAACGATATTCTTACAATCCATATAAGAAGAAATACAAGGGGCATTGGCACTATCGCTGTAGACATTGCGACAAAGTTATATATGTTCCTAAAGAACCTGAGAGTGGTGGATATTATATTTGGATTTACTGTGACGAATATAGCCCGACAGGTTCAATGTTCTGTTCAAAGGAATGTATAGAAGAAGTTGACCAAGAATATAAGAAAAGACGAGGATGGGCATAGTAGCCGATCCTTTTATTTTTTATCATTAAATCTTCCCACGAGAATAGCAATGGGAAAGAATTAAGAATCTGAATCATAAAAAAGATTTATTAGTAAGGTTACTTCAAGATCAAGCTTTTTCATGTAATGAATATAACTTTTTTGTGTTCTTATAAAAATTTTTCAATTTGATGTCCTATTATGAAATGAAATTGCAAGTACCTAATTGTAAGGGCAATAACAAGCCCACAAAAAATACTTGGAGGTACTAACAATGAAAACAAACGTTAAGAATAGCATTATTTATTTAGGGGAGTTTGCTACAGACACAGAAACTATTCGATTAGGGGACTGTGATATTTTAGGACTACAAATAGAGACAGAAAGTGATGGAGGTTGGTTTTCTGTACTTGGTGAAACAGATGAAAAAGGAATTGTTAAGCGTTTAATTATAGACCTAGAACCAATTGATGAGAATCCAGATGAAGAAGATTATGATAATTGAATAAGAAAGGCGAATTAAAAGGCTAAATTATTTGGAAAGGAAAGGCGTTTATGAATGGTATTGGATTTAACAACATAAAATTGACAGATAGAGACGTATATAAAATACTGTATCTAAACAAGGTAGAAGGATTACAATCACACCAGCTAGAAACAATGTTTCCTGTCACTAAGGCAACTATTAAAAGTATTGTAAACGGTAAGAGTCGAAAAGATTGTTATGGCTTGTTTATGAAATACAAAGATAGCCACAGTGACGAGTTTATGAAACTAGCTAAATAGTGACTAGCGTAATCTTAATAGTATGTGAAACCTCTCAGGTTATTTCTGAGGGGTTTTACTATATATCGTAATTTCATGAATCTTATGTGTGAATTCAGCTATAGAATGCACAATCAGTGAAATGTAAAAAAACAGTGTTCATTCCTTAATACGACTGCATTCATCAGAATGGATTAGTTGTGCTTTTCTGTGCAAATCTCACTTTTTTCGCTTCCACTCCCTCTTTATACAGTCGCCTCAAAATTATTTTTTCTGCACAAACAAGAGGCCATTATTTAGCCCCTTGTTGTTCTCTGTATTCTTTTAATCTTCTCTTAAATGTAGCAACACTACACTTTGCAAATTCAGCCCCCTCAGGCTGTGATATTGTACCAGCTTCAACTTGCTGAATGGCATTTAATAAAGCCCCTTCAATTTTATGTGTCTTAGATTTTCTACCAAACTTAACGCCCTTCTCTTTAGCCTCTTTAATGCCTTCCTGAGTTCTTTCAAGTATCATAGAACGTTCAAATTCAGCAAACGCCCCTAATACATTGAATAATAGTTTTGTCATAGGGTTCTCCATTGTCTCAGCTGTAAACATTCCCATATTGATTATATGTACCGCTACACCTCTATTTGTTAACTCAGTAACGATTGTCTCTAATTGTGATAAAGAACGTGCTATACGGTCAGCTTTAGTTACTACAAGCGTGTCGCCAGCTTTAATTACTTCTAATAGATTGTTAAGTTCTTTCCTGTCAGCTTTTGCCCCACTGATCTTTTCTTTATATATCTTTGTAGCACCTGCTTCTTTCAGTGCTTTAATTTGAATATCAAGTTCCTGTTTATTTGTACTTACACGTCCATAGCCATAAATCATTGTAATTTTCCCCTTTATATCGTTTTCTATTTGATACGACTTTTTGATACTTTGTAAATCCTATAATACAGCCATTCTTTACGAGTGTCAAAAAGTGTATATTTTTTGATACTTCTATGAAAACTACTCTAATTATTAAACCCCTGCTAAAATTAGCAATGAGAAATCAATTAGTTATCAAAGGTGAGTATGTGATTAATGATAGGATAGTACTTACATTATTCAAATGGACAGCAAAGTATTAAATAATGTGTAAAATTGTGTACATAAAAGTGATATAGTCCCCCCTATGCCATGTGATACAAACGAGTGGATGCACACCATAAGTAGTGGCCTCAAATAGTTTTTATACACAATTGTATTTGTCCCTATTTTTAGAAGGAATTAATCTCTAATTAGTAGAATATATATTATATTACAATATATAACATACTAAAATGGGGTTATTAGGGGTGAAGTGATGAGTACTACTACAGAGAATATGATAGACGCAATTGTTAAAATTGCAGAGGATTACGAAGGGACAAATTTTACTAATGAACATGTGGAGAAATGGTTAAACCAATTTCTACCGGAACAGCATGATTTAATTTTAAAAGAGTTGCATAGTATTCTTAGTAAGGTTTATGTATCTAAAGAAGGGGTTATTAAATTTTTCGAGGCTCTTATAGAGAATGAAAATATTTTTCCTATGCATATTAAAAATTATAAATTTATTAACCCCCAAAAAATAGGTGGCAGTCAGAAGGTGATGTTAGAAATTGTAGGTGATGCCATTCAAAAGAAATATGGAATCTCATTAGAAGAGTGTGGTCAAAATTATGTTTCATCATATATTTACATAGATGATGCTATTTATTCTGGAAATCGTGTGGTTCGCGATATTCAAAATTGGGCGGATACAATAAATGATCCGAATTCGATTGTAAGAATAGATATAATTGTTATAGCATTCCATAATAGGAATTTTAAATATATTAAAGAACAAATTGAAAAGGTTTTGCCAAAAGCTGAAATCAAATTTTGGCGTAGGATTGAATTTCTTGATAGTCTTAGAGGGTCGAGACAGCAATTTGAGAGTTATTGGCCTTCAGCGGAGTTAGAGTATAATAATCAAACAGATAAATATATAGCAAGTGTTACAGAATCTCGAAGTGCAAAACAGAATGAGATAATTCCACTCCTTAGAAATAGTGGCGAACCTATTTTGGATGAGTATTTTACAAATTCGCAAAATAGAAAGTTAGTGGAGAAGATTTTCTTTGAGAAGGGTGTAGAAATTGTAAATTATGCAGTAAAACCTAATCCCAATATGAGACCTATGGGGTATGATTTCTCTAAGACCCTTGGTTTTGGTTCGTACTTTGTTACATATAGAAATATAGCGAATAATTGTCCTCTCGTTCTTTGGTGGGGGGATTTAAATGCTGTCGGAATTGATAATTGGTATCCATTATTCCCAAGAATCACCAACTAAAGGAGGGATACTATTAAATCTAATCAAAAGATTTATAAAAGGAATGAAGTTGCATTCTTTAGAAAAACAAAAGAAGAATACGGTGGCTTGTCTAATATGGCTGCTGGTTTTCCTATTGAATTACAAGAGATTAGGATTTTATCTTCAGAGGCTTTATATCAAGCAATGAGATATCCTAATCACCCAGAGTACCAAAAAGCTATAATACAGCAAAAGAGTCCCATGACTGCTAAAATGATTAGTAAAAAATATCGATCCCACACAAGAGAAGATTGGGAAGAGGTAAAGTTAATGATAATGCGTTGGTGTTTAAGAGTAAAACTAATTCAAAACTGGGATAAGTTTGGTTCGTTACTGTTAAGCACACTTGATAAACAAATTGTTGAGGAATCTTACAAAGATGATTTTTGGGGGGCTAGACCTTCGGACATGAATTTATTGGTGGGAACCAATGCATTGGGCAGATTATTGATGGAATTGAGGGCGGAATTGACTCTATTTATAGGAAAACACGAACTCTCCTCACCACATATAGATAATTTTATGTTGTATGGAAAAGAAATAGGGAATATTAGGTTTGAAAATAAAGCGATGCCAATTGAATCTTTATTGAATACAAATACCAATTTTGAAAATTTATCATTGTTTGATTGATAATCATGAAAGCTACTTTTACCTTAGGGATAAAGTAGCTTTTATTACGTTTACTAATGCAGTTATACTTTCCCTCTAAATCATACGATAGCTTGGAAGTCCTTATACATCTATATTTTATTAAATGATTTTTTTCGTATGTTTATAATGCTATTGATCTTTGTCGCTAATTTCAATGACTTGAGTATCTAAAACCTTTCTCATAAGAATACTAGCGAATTGAACGCCTTCTTTTTCATTTAGAATATCTTTTAGATATATATTTTCTCCAGCGGTGTAGGAAGTAGGGAATTTTATACTTAAATATGTCATAGATTTCTTTTTAGAATTCCAAAATCGATATTTAACCTCTGTTTTCCCTTCATAAGCAGTTAGAAATTTATCTACCGTCATACTTTTTTTGTACCAATTTATAATTTCTTTGTTTATATAAACTTCATTCCATGAATCAAAGAAAGGGAAATGTGCCAAGATATTTCGTATAAATTTAAATAAATCTTTGGCTATATTAGATTCCATAGGGGGTCTTTTTAATTCAATAATTTTTATAACATGTTTGAGAGGTTCATAGTTTAAGAGTTCAGCATAGACGATAAATATAGAATTTATTTTGGTAAATCGGTAATATGAATCTTTATTCCAAAAAGTATCTTCCATAATTTCCTCATACAAGTCGTAAAATCTGTTATAGGCTAAATTTAAAAACATTTCTTCTGCTTTATTAGGTTTTATACTATTGTCCATATTTAATCCCCCTGACAAATTTTTAATACAGTTATGAAAATTAAAGATACGATAATTGTAAACTAAATAAGGATTGTAAGGGAAAGTAATGCATAAATACTTAAATAAATTTTCCATTACCTTTGATTGAAGGAGTTGGATATTTTTATTTGAAATGAAAAAATGTGTGTACCTTTGTAGTAAATATATAATTTAACGTAGATCTTAAATTATACATATATATTTACAATCAGAAGTGAACCCCTACTGATTGAGGCTACACAGCACCGCAATGACATAGTACTCCCTTCATTCAATCATATGTGTCAATCAAAAACGTATTGCTAGAACATAGATAAGGAAGGACTGTATAATACCAATACTGGACGGTACTATGTTGATAGGATAATAGGTTAAGAACTAAGCTGGACGTACTATATACCCTACTATCAGTGGCAAGGATACCTGTAAGGTAAACGAAAAGAAAAGTAACAGACATGGCAAAAGACACGAGGTGAGGGCAACAGGCGAGAAAAGAAAGAACGAACGAATGAAAGAAGATCAGTGAGAAGAATGGAACGAACCATGTGGAGAATTAGTGGTAACGTTATGCGGAGCATTGCGACGCATACTATATTTTCATATAGGGATACCCCACCCTAGGGGGGCTGGGGGGGATATATGGCTGGTCTGGCATCCACTAAATATACACCATATTTTTCAAACCTTTTGGGGCTAACAGCATTCCCTACGGGCGATTCTGAGGCGATTATCTTTTACTTTATGGGCAATAGCCCCTAACGTTGATTATGATAAGCTACCTGAATATCTTAAATATGACTTTCTAGGAGGGAACAACTAATGACTATCTTCCCAAACCAAACACCTAAGGAAAAAGTACAGGCTTGGTTAAACATGGAAAACTATTTTCATATGGATTATAAGACATACATTTTAGAGGTAGGTCTAGCAATGAAACTACCTTTAAAGATTATTATTGCCTATCTTGAAACTAATTATTTAGACTTACAGTACCTTGACGATAAGGCGTTTATATTAAAAGTGAATAAGGATATGGAAGAACTTAAAGGGTTAGTGTAATTGTTGATTATATTTATTTTTATAAATCACAATTTTAATGTCCTAGAAAGAGGGATTATTACAAGTTAACCGATGGAACTACGCTTGCATATGGGGAAACAGGGCTTTTCCCACGTCGTGTGCAATTCTACGTGTAGGTTATTACGTGATAGTGAAGTAGCAAAGGAAGTACGTACACAATTCTGTTAAAATGGAATAACCGATTCTTAAAAAGAAATTTTGCAATGGAATCAGAAACATTTTAAGGGGGCTTGCTGCCATGACAGAAAATGAGAAGAAATTGATTCAACAGATATATGAAAAAGTATGTGAAATGGAGAAGACAGTGGATAGAGTAGAGGATAGTTTAGATAGGGTGGACAGTAAAATGGGTCATTTAAGTGGTGAGGAAACTTCAACTTCAGTAGAGGATAAATTGGATGATGTAAAAAGTGTATACAAAGACCTACAAAACACTTTTACAAAGGGATTTGCCGATGTACACAAGGGATTAGCTGAAATTAAAGAAGTAAATAAGAATCGTAAGACAGCAAAGGAAATCATTGAGGGCATTGCTGGGAATGGACAAAAGCAAAAGGGACAATTAAATTAGTCCCTCAGCTTTGAAGTGATCTTTTATTATAGCTGGGTTAACTTGTAATTCTCGTGCTATTTCATGTGGTTTGTAATCTTCTATTATCATTTCATATAATCGTTTTGCCATTTTGTCAGGGTTCATTTGCTTCTTCCGTTTTTGGGGGGATATCTTACTATTACCCACCGTATTTAATCTAGTACCAAAACTATCTCCATAAGGCAAAGTACAAATATGACGCTGTGAGTCTTTCCCTATCATATACCTAGCCTTGTTATAGAACTCAGCACCGCACTTATCACAGTGGAATAGCATTGTAGCATGTTGGTTAGTGTAGCGTGTCACAGGCGTTACAGTACCGTTATATGTTTTATTTAATCTTGCCTTATATTCTAATTTATTCATAATAGTTCCCCTTTTCATAGTTAATTAAGCAACAGTTTAAAGCGTATTTTTGGGTTCTGAATAGGAATATATCCGCCCTCCAGTTTTGGGCCTGAAAACATTGATATACCAAGCCCTCATTTAGCTAAAGTGTTGCGTATTCTACTGTTTCTCTCTGTCTTTCTTCTAGCTGACTTCCTGCATACGTCAGAACAGTATCTCAGTCTCAAATTATTAGTTTTGAATATCCGTTTACAGCCATTACATTGCTTTGAGGAAACGGAAACCTCTTTGACTACACCATGCTTAGAATCAAGTCCATTTAGTGAATTTAAGTAGTCACATTTCACATCTTCTTTATCGAACTTGTAACGGTCATGTTTAACCAATAGAGGACAGTGGGCGTCTCTTACTGCACACCAGTTCTTCTCCCCATTGAACTCTTTAATTAAGTTTCAACAAACCTTTGCTTCCATCTCTCCATGTCCCCTTAAATAGAAAAAGATCACTAGCTATTCACCAGTGACCTCTCTTGTAATTTGTTTTGCTATTGCTACCTTGTCAGCGTATGCCTTTTCTTTTGCTTCAATCTCTTTGATAAGACGTTCTTTGACACCACTGTCTTGTAATTGGTTAATCATAGCCTTTGTTAATTCGCTATCATTGACAGGTGATTTTTCTATGTTGTTACCAACCTCATTTTGTAACGCCAATCCATATTGCATTGCCAATACTGGTGGTAATCCTTTTAGAACCTCGGTATTTCCTTTTCGTAATTCGTCCATTACATCTTGTTTAACGATACTAGTTAAATTCATAACTATTTTCCCTCCTTAGGTGCTTGTAAATGGTCTGGTAAATTCCCACGAGTAGCGGAAAACATTTCATTCTTAGAAACAACAGATGTCTCAAACCATGTAAAGAATGGCTGATACTGTTCTTGATTGAATGAGTGTTCCAAACGTGGATACTCTTCTTTAACTTTTGTATCTTCAAACACTTCATAAATCTCAGGTGCAATAGCATGGTATTGTTGTTGGAACTGTTTACCTACACCAGCAACCTCAGTAAGTAATTCATAACGGTGACGGATAGCTAGGTCTGTCACGTCATACTCATAAGAACTAGACCGGTCTTTTCTCAGTACCTCTTGAAACACTGGTACATAAGCAAGTTTCAAAGCTGATTTTTTCTCATTCAACTCTTCTAACATAGAATGAATGATTTCTAATTTTGAATTGATTCCTTTTGCCTGTGCCTTTAAATAGATTCGTTCTGACAAGTTAGCATTCTCCTGGTCTAACAGAATCGCTGTCATTTCCTCCTGCATTGCCACCAGTTCCGCTTGTAGTTCCTGTTCTTCCTGATCTAAGTTCTCAGCCTTTGCCTTATACTCAGCTATAACTTGTTTAGTCTCGACGAATAAATCTTTTACTTCCATTTCACATTCCTCCAATAGTAGTTATTATTTGTAGCCTCTTCTGGACTTTATTTCTAAGATTCTGCGAACGCTAGCTAACTCAACATTAGAAACTCGTAATCGTCTAATAGCGTCCTTAAATTTGCTGTGATACAGCGGTGTGAACTCTATTTCACCTCGTTCTAGTTTTCCGATGGTACTTCTATCAACGCCCATGACCTGTTCAAAATCTGATTGAGTCTGATTTCTCAATTGCCTGACAGGTTTAATAAAACGATGGTCAAAGTCCTGTTTGTATTCCAAGTTATTCACCTTCCTTTTTTGGGAACTTCATATAAATAGAAAAAGGCATGTCATACGACACACCTTAACTAATAGGAGATCAATTCAACTATCATTATCCGTAGGAAACCATTTAAAGCTTCCTCTATTTTAATATCTTTGAAACCATAGGGTATTACAGGTAGAAAAGCAATCTTTCAAACAGTTTTTTATAATAAAGGTTCTTTATCACTAAAGAATATGTATATAGCGAATAGAATTACGAAAAAAGATATTCCTTGAAGGTTTAGCCACTTTACAACATTAAGTGACCCTTTTATAATAAAATTAGTAAATAATTCATGTGAAGTGGTTTTTCGTTAGAAACGTAATAAAAGTAATTGATATACATAAGATCCTAACTTCCAAACCTTGACAGGGTGGAGGTCGTGAGTTCAATCCTCTCCGGGATCATATGAAAAACCCCTTGATAGTCAAGGGGTTTTCTTTATGTAGCAAATAAATGATTATTATTAAAACTAAATTTTTTCCCTACTTCTTTTCTCCATTTTGGAGAAAGACATAAATTATATTAATCATCGCTCTGCGTTGTTCGCTAGAACTCGATTCTTTACTCTCTTTTGAGAGCTTTTTAAAATTCTCTTTGAAAAATAGCCTAATACGGCAATTTTTATATTTATTTATATAAATTTCTCAACAAAAAAGATCTACACAGTTTAACTATGCAGATCTTTGTAAATTTAAGTTTAAAAATGAATAGACGAATCCTATTTTTGCCCTAACTTGATTGCCTTTTTGATATTACTAAATGCACCTTTACCATATATTAATACGCCACCGCGGTAAACACGACTCGTTAAACCAATCATTATACATATTGTTGCGATTAGAATCCCTAATGCTAGCGCAATCTCCCATACTGGGATATTAAGGAATCCAATTCGTACAAGCATAACTATAGGAGTAAAGAAAGGTACATAACTAGTAATGGTAACAACCATGCTGCTTGGATTTGACATTCCATAAATTGCAATATACAAAGCAGCAAGTAACATAAACATCAGCGGCATAACAGCTTGAGAAGATTCCTCTATACGCGTAATGATAGAGCCAAATAGACAAGATAATGAGCCATATAATAAGAATCCTAATGTGAAGAATAGAATCCCATAAAACACTAGAGTTGGAGCAACAGAATTTAAATCAATACTATTTAAAATATCATTTTTCGAATCATTAATTGCTGTTTTATATCCAACAGTTGCGACCAAGCCCCAAATTATGATTTGCGTAATACCAGCCAATAATGTCGAGAATAGCTTCGCATATAAATGTTTGGTAGGCGAAATACTTGAAACAACTAACTCCATAACACGAGAAGATTTCTCTGTTGCAACATCTGTTGCTAATTGTGCAGCATACATTAATATCATTAGATAATTTAGCATGATAAAGACATTAATTAAAATCCCTACACCCTCAGTATGTTCTCCATCTTTAACCTTATCTGAAACCGTTTTGGTATGAATTTCTACTGGCGTTGTTAACACCTTTAATTCATCTTGCGATAGATTCAATTGCTGGGCGAAGTTAGAAGATTGTATTTGAGATAAAATCGTTTGAACCTTGCTAACATCTTGCTGATTTACATCCGTCTCAGTTATATACGTAGCCTTTAATTGTTTATTATTCAATTCCTCTACAACGATTGCATATGTATAATCACCATTTTTAACACCTGATTCTGCTTTTTGTTTATCCGTGCTACGTTTAACTTGTATCTTACTATCGACATTTTTAAACACTTGATGAATGGTTGAATATAATTCTTCTTTTTCTGTTACAACAACAACTTGATCGTCCTCGTTACCTACAAACAAGTTATAAATCTTGTCAAAATTCATCAATCCTATAATTAACATAGAAACTATTATTGTAATAGCAAAATATGATTTTGATTTCACTTTAGATTTATAGTTTTGTAAAAAAATTGTCCAGAAACTACTCATTTTGTGCACCTACTTTCGCAATAAAGATATCATTTAATGTAGGCTCTTCTACTGCAAACTTTTTAACATACCCTAATTTTGTTATCTCTTTAAATAAAACATGTGACACTTCTTCATATGAAATTTTAAGAGTAACTGCATTTTTACGTTTCTTCATACTTTCTACACCTTTTATTTCTTTCAAATGGTCAAAGTCATGATCGCCAACGATTACAACGTTCTTTTTACCAAAATCACTTTTAATTTTGGCAATGTCACCCTGAACAACAGGTACACCTTTGTGCATAATACAAATGTGTTGGCATAACTCTTCCACATGTTCCATACGATGTGAACTAAAAAGAATTGACGACCCTTGTTTTTGCATATCAAGAACAGCGTCTTTTAACATTTCAACATTTACTGGGTCTAAACCACTAAATGGTTCATCTAAAATTAAGAGTTCAGGCTTATGTATAATCGCTGTTATCAGCTGGATTTTTTGCTGATTCCCTTTAGAAAGTTCTCCTACCTTTTTGTTCAGATGCTCAGTAATATTAAAACGCTCCAGCCAATAGTGAAGTTCTTTTTCTGCATCTTTACTTTTCATGTTCTTTAGTTTTGCAAAAAAGTTAACTTGTTCTTTGACAGTCATTTTCGCATAAAGACCACGTTCTTCTGGTAAATACCCAATTTTATCTGTAACACCATAATTTATAGGTTTACCATTCCATGAAATGGTCCCACTTGATTTCGATAAAAGTCCAAGTATCATTCGAAATGTAGTCGTTTTACCTGCTCCATTCCCGCCCAAGAATCCAAATATTTCACCTTTTGGTATCTCGATATTCAAATTATTCACTGCAACATGCTCGTCAAATTTCTTTGTTAAATCTTTAATTAGTAAACTCATTATCCACACCCTTAAATCCCAAGATGATTTATTTATACAATTGTATATCCATAGTCAACCACAATATTTTGCCCTCTAATGGCATCGCTTTTATCAGACATTAAAAATAAAATGACATTTGTTACATCTGAAATTTCAACAAATTTTCTATATGGAATCTTTTTTAATAACTTATTTCCTTCAAAGGACTTCAAATAGCTTTCGTTATTATCGTTTATGCTATAGGACAGTGAATTGTATACCACTGTAATGATTCATTTTTTATCTTTCAAAAATGAATCATTACCAACAAATGTTATATTTCGCATTATAAGGTTAGCATAAGATTTTAAATATTTAATATGCAATTCTGCATATTTTAATACTCTCAATTATTTACATAGTGTTTGACCATCTTTATTTAAAGCAGCCCCCACATTTACAAAATTCACTTAAAACAAGAATTTGTTTATCCATACTTTTTCTATAATTTTTCATGGAAGAACTGAAATTAATTAGTACCCCTGTTAAACACCTAAATCTGATACTTAAACTAACTAATCTTCCGCTAATAAATTGTTGTCTTATTTAACTTCACAATTAATAGTATCCAGCAGGCATAGTCACAACATCTTCGTACACCTCCTCATTAAAGCTGAAGGAACACTAATTAAAATCTGGTCCAGAAATTTTACCTTTCTACGTTACAGGATCCGCATAAGAAAACATAGAATACAGTACCTCCTCTGTTACAACTAGCTTTATGTCTTGAATTCAAAAAACATAATATCTAATTTATATAATTAATTTCGTGAGTTCAAACCTCTCCAGGTTCATAAAAAAGAGACACCATATCAACCTTCTATGTGATATGGTGTCTCTTTTTTATCTAATTCAATCACTTCCCACCAAACATCTTCTCCAAAGACTTTGCATTGGCAAACAATACTTCTTTCAAGTTATCGTCAGCAACGATTTTATAGTCGCCATCTTTGTCTTTCTTTAAGTTCAATGTAACTTCGCGAGTTGCCATTGCTGCATCTTTATCCGTTAAGTTTTTGATGATAGTTGAGGTCATTGTTTTTTCAATCGCTTTTTCAGATTGTTCTTTGTCTTCGCTAAATGCGCTAGCGAAGGCCATTGGCATAACTTCTCCCACTGCTTTTGTTACAGCAACAGATAGATCAACAGATGTAATTTTCACTTTCACTTCTGCTTTGTCATCCTTTTTCGATACTTCTTCTAGCTTTTCAAATTTAAAGTTCTTTGTAATTGCACTTAGCATTGCTTTTGCCTCAGCATCATCTGTTTTTTCATTTAGTTTATTAAATTCCTTGTCACTCTCAACAAATGTACGAGCATTTTCTACATCACCTTTTTGTATCGCTGTTAAAAATTCTTCTGTAGTATCTTTCGGATTTGCACACCCTGCTAAAACAACCGCTGTTAATCCTACTACCATCATTAATAGCAATAATCTCTTTATCTTTTGCACGCTCATTCTCCTCATTATCTTTTCTAGTAAGTCAGTATCATACAATATTATGAAACTGACATTACAAACATTTTTTAGTATAGCATTTATATGATTAATTTTCTATTAATTCCCAAAAATATAAAGAGCCTTGCAGCATTCCTACAAGGCCTCTCTTCTATCAATCTGTATCCGTAGCACAAATGAACCACATTTTCTGTTCCCTACTACCATCCATATAGTCCGATCAAAGATCATAAGCGATAACCAAAGTGATATATTAATAGCAGCAAATAATAAATATAAAATGAAGTCTCTCTTTTGTAGTGCCCCTCTATTCATTACAATGTAAAATGCACCGATAGGAGGCAAAATAAAGCAAAGGAAAAAGTTTTTCTTAACAACCATAGATACGCAGTTTCTTTCTGCATATGAATCCCCTTTTCATCATAATACTTGCTTCAACATCGGCCTCACTACCCTATATTCATCACTATAAGCTTCCTTTATGATTAAAGGCGGATATTCACTTTTTTCTTCCTCAATCATTGTAAACACTTCTGTTTTCTCTTGTAATGTATTAGATTCTCTATTTTTAGTAGGGTTTTTACTTGTTTTAATTTTCTTTGTTACTTCGCCAAGTTTTTGCCCAACTTCTTCTACTTTGGCAGGTTCATTCGTAACATAGTATTCTTGTTCGTCCCATACTAATATAGGTGGCACTTGTTCTCTTTTGTTACATATTATATAAGTAGTACTAGCTACAAGTAGTATACAAGTTAATAAATAGAAGATAGTTTTTTTATTCATATACTACACTCCTTATCTATCAGTTCATTGGATTATATAACACAATTTATTTACAGTAAATGGATTTAGCGGTAATTTTCAGGTTTAATAATAAAGAAAAACCTTACCGAAGTAAAGTTCCGTTTTTACATTCTATAGTGACTGATTAATTAATACGATCATTACAATAATCGCTATAAGCATAACAACTAAACAGCCGATTAATTTATAAAATCCTCGCTTCGTTAATGTCCCACCTTGAACATCTTTACGAATAAATAAGAATACGGCTAAAAATAATACAAGCCCAATGCCAAAAGCATACATCATTTGCATATGTTAATCTTCCTTTCTCTCTTCCATCTTAATATCTTTTTGCCAAAACAACAAATGAGATAAAGACGGTACTCATCGTAAGTGCCATAAGTATATTCAATAATTCAGTAGCAGATAGTGTAAGTATTTTTAAGTTTAAGCCGATAGAGAAAAGAAGATAATATGCTGTTAATGCAAAAAAGGTTACAAACATTCCTTTATAACGAATAAGTTTCATTCGCTCGTCTTTTTCTTTAAATTGCGGGTGCAAGTAGCTTAGACAGAAACTCATAATCATCATCCCAAGCAATGGATACGTTATAGCTGGCGGTGCAGAATGCGTCATTATACCTGTTAATATCATAAATCCACTCATAAATAGAAAAATAATCCCCATAATTACAAAGTACTTTTGTGAATAATTCATCCCTATTCCCCCTCTTCTTTTCCTTCATAAATAAATACATGTTCTATCGTTGTTTGAAATGTTTTTGCTATTTCAAATGCTAACGGAAGTGATGGATCGTATTTCCCCTTTTCAATTGAAATGATGGTTTGTCTGGAAACTCCAAGTTTCTCAGCCAACTTTTCTTGAGATAGTCCAAATTTCTTTCGGTATTCGACCATTTTATTTTCCAAGGAAATTTCTCCCTCCTTCCATATATCGAGTATATATGTAAAGTAAACTTTACGTCAAGGTTCCTTTACATTTATTTCAATCAGTTTTCGTTCTATTTATATAGAAGAAACTTGTTCGATTTCAGCACGTCTATTTTGTAATAAAACATGGAACACTGTATGTAATCGTTACTATATTTCCTCCTCACTTTTTTAAAAATTTAATATCTTCATATTTGTTTTATCCTTTTAAAATATTTCATTCTCTGCTTTATTAGATGCAATGTGTTATTTGTTTTACGGTGTTTTTTGGCATATTTATAGAAACTAACGGGTTATAAAGCATTTTTTATGTTTAACCACTTTTTTTGTAGAAATCCTTCATTTCCCTTTCGATATTTAACACTATCGAAATAAAGTTTATGGTAAATTCATAATTTTTTATTTTTTATACTATATTCCGTTATATTGTTGTATAATATCTATGAAAGCGCTTATTATTTCAATATACATAATTCGAATCAACTTTTATCAAAACATTCCAATGATTATACTTATATTTACATGTAACAATTCTAGTTTTCAATGTAGGTATACCAAATATATCCACCCCATTTTTCTGTAAAATTACTTTATAAAGTGAAAGATTAACTTGGGTGATAAGTTATTGTGAATGTTTTTTTACAAAACAGATAAGTAATAGTGTTTGGTATTATGTAAATTATTGTAATAACATAAGAGTAAAGAAAACATTTACATTGATTATTGGTTCATCAATTATTGAAAAGAGCAAAATGCACCTTTTGTATGGAAAAGGATTATATGCATTGGGAGGTTTAAACAAATGACGAGGAAGAATACAACGACAAACCCTTGGGCCAAGTTCCACGGTCCGAACCTTGGTTATGTGATTGAACAGTATGATCTTTACGTAACTGGAGCAGGTTCTGTTGATCCGGAATTACAAGAGCTTTTTGAAATTTTTGGAGCTCCTTCGTTTCAAGATGATGTCGTAACAGGGGACAACACAGCAACACATTTTTCTCCTCAAAACACAGGTAACATTGAAAAAATTCTTAAAGTCGTTCAACTTGTTGAGCAGATTCGTTCTTTCGGGCACACGTTGGCTCACATCAACCCGATGGAAGATGCTGCAAATGGACAATCTCTTCTTGAGAAAGCAATGAACGAACTGAGCGATGCTGACTTGAAAGCGATTCCAGCGAAAACAGTATGGCAAGATGCACCAGAAGGTATTCACACTGCACTTGATGTAATTCATAGATTAAAAGACGTTTATACAAAATCTTTAGCTTATGAATTTTCTCATATACAAGATAGTGAAGAACGCACGTGGTTGCATCAAATGGTGGAATCAAATTCATTGCGTCAACCACTATCAAATAAAAAACGAACTGCTCTTTTAAAACGTTTAACAGCTGTTGAAGGTTTCGAGCAATTCTTGCATAAAACATTCGTTGGGCAAAAACGTTTCTCTATCGAGGGCGTTGATATGCTTGTGCCTGTTTTAGATGAAATTGTTCTAGAAGGTGCTAAGAACGGTGTAGAGGATGTCATGATTGGTATGGCTCACCGCGGTCGTCTAAGCGTACTTGCTCACGTATTAGAAAAACCATATAGTCACATGTTTGCTGAGTTCAAACATGCAAAAATAGAAGGCGCAGTAGCCAATTCTGGCTGGACTGGCGACGTAAAATACCACCTAGGTAGAGAACAAGTCGTTAGTAACGAAGAAGTTAGCACTCGCGTGACATTAGCAAATAACCCGAGTCATCTTGAGTTCGTGAATCCTGTAGTAGAAGGTTTCGCACGTGCTGCTCAAGAGAATCGTAAAAAATCTGGTCTTCCAGATCAAGATATTTCAAAATCATTCGTAATTTTAGTTCATGGTGATGCTGCATTCCCTGGTCAAGGTATTGTATCTGAAACGCTCAACTTAAGCAGATTGAACGCGTATCAAACAGGCGGAACGATTCATGTTATCGCAAACAATGCAGTTGGTTTTACAACTGATAGCTATGATTCTCGTTCTACGAAATATTCAAGTGACCTTGCAAAAGGTTTCGATATTCCGATTGTTCACGTGAACGCTGATGATCCAGAAGCTTGTCTTGCAGCTGCTAACCTTGCGATTCAATATCGCATGTTGTTCAAAAAAGACTTCTTAATCGATTTAATCGGTTACCGTCGATATGGTCATAACGAAATGGATGACCCAGCGGTTACGCAACCACAAGTGTACAAAAAAATTAAAAATCACCCAACTGTAAGAGCAATTTATGCAGATCAATTACAAGCTGCTGGTGTTCTAAATGCAGATGAGGTTGAAACAATTACTCAGTTTACGCAAGAACAATTAAAATCCGATTATGCACAAGTACCGCCAGCTGATACGAGCGATGCAACAATTCACGTTAAAGTGCCAGATGTTGTTGCAAAAGGCATTCAACCAATTGATACTGGTGTTGAGATTGACTCACTTCGTGCAATTAATGAAGGTCTACTATCTTGGCCAGAAGGCTTTAACGTATATCCGAAAGTGAAGAAAATTCTTGAGCGCCGTAAAGATGCTTTAGAAGAGAACGGTAAAATTGAATGGGCACTTGCTGAGTCATTAGCATTCGCTTCTATTTTACAAGAAGGTACGCCAATTCGTTTAACTGGTCAAGATTCACAGCGTGGTACATTTGCGCACCGTCATATCGTATTACACGATACTGATACAAATGAAACATATTCACCATTACATCGCTTACCAAACATTAATGCATCATTCTCTGTTCATAACAGTCCGTTATCAGAGGCTGCTGTTGTTGGTTACGAATATGGTTATAACGTATTCGCTCCAGAAACTCTTGTTATGTGGGAAGCGCAATATGGTGACTTTTCAAATACTGCGCAAGCATTATTTGATCAATATGTTTCAGCTGGAAGAGCAAAATGGGGTCAAAAATCTGGTTTAGTTCTTCTATTACCACACGGTTATGAAGGTCAAGGACCAGAGCACTCTAGTGCACGTCCAGAACGTTTCTTACAGTTAGCTGCTGAGAATAACTGGACAGTTGCAAACTTAACGAGCGCGGCACAGTACTTCCATATCCTGCGTCGTCAAGCATCTATCTTAGGAACAGAAGCTGTTCGACCATTAGTACTGATGACGCCGAAGAGTTTATTACGTCACCCACTTACGCTTTCAACTGCTAGTCAGTTAAGCGAAGGACGTTTCCAACCTGCTTTAGAACAAGAAAACCTTGGCACGAAACCAAATAAAGTAAAACGTCTTGTTTTAAGCACAGGTAAAATGGCGATTGACTTAGCAGCAGAAATCGAGTCTGGTAAACATGAGTACAACTTAGACGAAGTTCATGTCGTTCGTATCGAGCAATTGTACCCATTCCCTGCTGAGAAAGTTCAATCTATTATTAAACGATTTAAAAACTTAGAAGAAATCATTTGGGTTCAAGAAGAACCTCGTAATATGGGCGCATGGCATTACATGGCTCCAATTCTGTTCGAACTTGCTGGAGATAAAGTGAAAACAGGTTACATTGGACGTCCTGATCGCTCTAGTCCATCTGGCGGCGATCCATTCGCTCACAAAGCTGAGCAAGAACTAATTGTTGCACACGCTTTAGATGTGAAGTATAACTTCCGTCAAGATAAACAAGAAATTGAAGTTTTCAGCAACTAAAAAGTAATAATGAAGGTTTCTAGCTTGTTCCCTGGGCAGATATTCTGCCCAAGGCCAGGCTAACAAATGGAGATTACCGAAGACAAAAGAAGAAAAAACACACCGTTAGGCAAATAAGGGGAGGACATTTAAAATGATCGAAATTAAAGTACCTGAGCTTGCAGAATCTATTACCGAAGGAACTATTTCACAATGGCTTATCAACGTAGGCGACAAAGTTGAGAAAGGCGGCAGCGTTGTTGAGCTTGAAACTGATAAAGTCAATGTAGAAATCATTGCAGAAGATTCAGGTATTGTATCGAAGTTACTAGGCGAACCTGGGGATACAGTTGAAGTTGGCGCAACTATCGCAATTTTAGATGCTAATGGAGCACCAGTTGCAGTAAGTACACCTGCACCACCTGCTGAGCAAGCAAAACAAGAAACAGCTGAAGCACCGAAAGCTGCGGCTCCAAATGCTGAACAAACTACGAGTCTACAAGGCTTACCAAATACGAACCGTCCTATCGCATCACCAGCTGCTAGAAAAATGGCTCGTGAATTAGGAATCGACTTAAACGACGTACGTAGCACAGATCCACTTGGACGCGTGAGACCACATGATGTACAAGCTCATGCTGCAGCACCAAAAGAAGCACCAGCTGCTCCAAAGAGCCCAGCTCCTGCTCCAGTTGCAAAAACGGAATTCGAAAAACCAGTTGAGCGCGTGAAAATGTCCCGCCGCCGTCAAACAATTGCAAAACGTCTTGTAGAAGTTCAACAAACATCTGCAATGTTAACAACATTTAACGAAGTTGATATGAGTGCGATCATGGAATTACGTAAAGAGCGTAAAGACGCTTTCGAGAAAAAACATGATGTACGTCTTGGCTTCATGTCATTCTTCACAAAAGCAGTTGTTGCAGCATTAAAACAATTCCCATTATTAAATGCTGAAATTCAAGGTGACGAGCTTATCATCAAAAAATTCTATGATATCGGTATTGCAGTAGCAGCTCCAGATGGATTAGTTGTTCCAGTTGTACGCGATGCTAACCAATTAAACTTCGCTGAAATCGAAAGTGAAATTCGTAATTTAGGTATGAAAGCACGCGATAACAAACTTTCATTAAAAGAACTACAAGGTGGTACATTTACAATTACAAACGGTGGTGTATTCGGTTCTCTAATGTCAACACCAATCCTAAATAGCCCTCAAGTTGGTATTTTAGGAATGCATAAAATCCAAGTACGCCCAGTTGCAATTGATAACGAGCGTATGGAAAACCGCCCAATGATGTACATTGCTTTATCTTACGATCACCGTATTGTTGATGGTAAAGAAGCAGTTAGCTTCCTTGTTGCTGTTAAAGATATGCTTGAAGATCCAAAATCATTATTATTAGAAGGTTGATAGATTAATAATCTAATATATAAAGGCTGTAGAATACATCATTCTACAGCCTTTTTTTGCGTTCATACGGGACAAATTTCATGACATAAGATAATAATGTATGCCTAAACGTAAGGAGGATTAAAATGAATAACCTTCCAATTCATGCAAAACTTAAAGTAAATAAGGATACTTTCTTCCTGCCCGATTCAAACGGGGGTGTCTATTTTCGAAATAACGCCAGTTCATTTCGCATGGACGGTGATGGAATTTATGACTGGATTGAAAAATTAATGCCAATGTTTAACGGTAATCATTCTTTAGCAGAAATAACTGATGGTCTCCCTCTCCCCTATCAAAATCGTGTATTTGAAATTGGAGAGGTTTTATATGAAAATGGTTTCGTTCGCGATGCAAATCAAGATGCACCTCATGAATTAAACAGTACATTACTCGACAGATATGCTTCACAAATTGAATTTTTAGAAGCTGATTCTCATTCAGGTGCTTTAAAATTTGAAACGTACCGCGGAGCAAATGTCCTTGTACTTGGCTCCGGAGATATGCTTACTTCTTTAGTTTCTTCTTTATTAGAATCTGGTTTACCTACATTTCATTACCTCGTTACAGATCGAGATGAAACAAACTATGAAAGAATACATGAGCTAATAGAACGTGCATATGAAGTTGATAACGGTGTACTCATTCAAGAAATCGATACTACAATTGACCGTCCCTTGCATGAAGTATTCGAACCTTTTGATTGGATTTTATATGTTTCTCAAAATGGAGACATTGACGGTTTAAAAACAGTTCACACTATTTGTAGAGAAACGAAAAAGAATTTTATACCAGCTATTTGTTTATCAACACTCGGTATAGCTGGACCTGTCGTAACGGAAAATCGTGATGAATGCTGGGAATCCGCATGGCATCGGCTACATGAAACGACTTTGCAAAATGAAAATTCATCAGATTCCTTCTCACCAATTACATCTGCAATGTTAGCAAATGTAATCGTTTTTGAATTGTTTAAACATGTCGCGGATGATTTATATCGTGAAAAAGAATTACAATTCTTTTTATTAAACTATGAAACACTTGAAGGAACGTGGCATCCTTTTATAAAACACCCTCTTGCAACTGATGAAAGTTTTACAATTGATACGATAGAAAATCTTTCTGAAAAACTTGAGCATCGGTCCAACCAACATACTTCAACTGATGTATTCCGCTTTTTCGACTCATTAACTTCTAAAGAAGCCGGTATATTCCATGTATGGGATGAACAAGATTCATATCAATTACCGTTATCACAATGCTATATTCAAGTAGCCAATCCATTATCAGATGGCCCAGCTCCCCTTCTGCCTCTTATGACTCGCAGTGGATTAACTCATAATGAAGCACGCCGAGAAGCTGGTTTAACAGGAATTGAAACATATGTAGCAGAAATCATTCACCGCCTTATTCCTGAACATAACGATATCGGTATTGGCGCTGGAGAAACGATGACAGAAGGATTTTACCGGGCACTACAACAACATTTAAATAATAAATTGTATGAACGGCAGTCACATATGCTAGAAGAACTTACAACGATTGATTTAACTGATATTCACGATAAACATTGTAGATTTTATTACGATGCCCTTGCTACAATTCATGAAACACCTAAAATCGCAATGAGTGAAGAGATTCTCAGTTTTCCAGTCGTTTGGGTTGGTATAAATGATAAATGGTACGGTGCATCTAATATTAATATGACGTTAGCGTTACGGAGCGCACTACAACTATCACTGCTCCACATTCAAAGTGAAGAGACTCCTTACAGAGCTAATATCTTGCCTGAATCATCTATTATTTTATATGACACGGATTCTTTTAGGGTGGAAATACAAGCGGAAGAAGAAATTCCAAGTGTGCAATCTTTACAGCTTGCCTTACAGCATTTAGAAGAACATAATTTTTATCCCTTCGTGTTTGATTTAGCAATCGAACCATTTTTGAAAGAAAACTTAGACGGTGTGTATGGGGTATTAATTGCAAAGGAGGACGGTCTATGACTCAAAATATATTGCTTATAGGGGATGGCCTTCTTGCAGACTATGTACATGATCAATTATGCAAACAATATTCCATCATTCGTCAGCATACCCTTACAGAAGAACTTCCTGAAAATATTTATCTCGCTCTCGTATTACATGATGGATCTCCTTCTACTATTCATCATGATGCTGAGCTAATTTTTCGCTCAAATCATATTCCGTGGCTTCGTGGTTTCACTTCATTTGGCGAAGGTATTATCGGTCCTTACATTCATCCTCTTACGCCCGGATGTTCCCATTGTTCTGATGGACGCCGTTTTATCGCTGGCTTTGATCAAAAAGAAATGTGGGAACTACAGCGGAAATATGCCTTTAAAGCCGAAAATGGAACGAGGCGTGATGTACGTGCCACCCAAAATGGCATGTTACAAATGTGCCATCTTATTTGCGCAGAAACAGAAAAAATATTAACTCATAACCATTCTTCTTTAGAAAATGAACTTATTTTACTAAACTTACAAACATTACAATGTACGCGGCATTCTTTTCTTCCAGATCCTCTCTGTCCTGTATGTAGTAGTTTACCTGATGATACTGCGGATGCGGCGGAAGTTTCTTTACAACCGAGTTTAAAAGTAAGCACCGAAACGTATCGCTGCCGTTCCATTCATGAATTAAACACATTTTTAACGAAAGACTATTTAGATTATCGGATCGGTATGTTGAACGGCAAAATGCAGCATTCTTTATTGCCATTCGCTGACGTCATTATAAACATGCCATTAATGTTTGGAAATGAAGGTGTTGCAGGCCGAACTCATTCATTTGCAGTGAGTGAAGCAACTGCTATTTTAGAAGGTTTAGAACGATATTGCGGTATGTCGCCTCGCGGGAAAAAGACAAATGTGCATGGTAGTTTTCATGATTTAGAGGAACATGCACTAAATCCCCTTACACTCGGTGTGCATACAAATGAACACTACAGTCGTGATAATTTTCCATTTAAGCCGTTTGATCCTGATTATGAGCAAAACTGGGTATGGGGATATTCTTTATCACAAAACAGACCGCTTTTAGTTCCTGAATCAATTGCTTATTATAGCCTTGGTCATCGAGATGCTTTCGTGTATGAAACATCAAATGGATGTGCAATTGGCGGTAGTTTAGAAGAAGCGATTTTTCACGGCATTTTAGAAATTGTAGAGCGTGATGCCTTCTTACTCACTTGGTATGCCGAATTACCTCTTCCCCGCCTTGATCTTAGTTCAGCAAATGATACAGAATTACAATTAATGATCCAGCGGTTACGTACGATTACTGGATATGAATTACACGCTTTTAACGCGACGATGGAACACGGCATCCCGAGCTTATGGGTAATTGCAAAGAATACACGTGAAAATGGAATGAACGTTGTTTGTGCGGGAGGCGCTCATTTAGATCCTATTCGAGCTTTAAAAAGTGCCATTCAAGAAATAGCAGGCATGTTACTTATAACAGACGATGAGCTCGAGCACAAAAGAGAATACTACGAAAAATGCTTACAAGATCCTTATTTCGTTAATAAAATGGAAGACCATAGTATGCTGTACGGATTGAAAGAAACGGAAGAACGTCTTCACTTCCTTTTACGAGAAGATGCACCGGTGCAAACGTTCCAAGAAATGAATGTATCACAATCATTTGATATGGATTTAACATCCGATCTCCACCAACTTTTAAATCGTTTGCATCAATCTAATCTTGAAATAATCGTTGTAGATCAAACCGTTCCCCTTATAGAAAAGAACGGACTACACTGTGTAAAAGTTATTATTCCAGGCATGTTACCGATGACTTTCGGACACCATCTTACTCGGATTACAGGACTGGACCGGGTATATACCGTACCGATGACACTTGGATATACAGACGAACCTTTAACGAATGAAAGATTAAATCCACATCCACATCCGTTTCCATAGTAAAGGAGGGATTTCATGCAGCTAGATACTTTTTTACATCATCTCCATTTCTCTATCGATGAAATTATGCCGAATCATGAGGTGGACTGGAAAGACGCACCGCTTCCTTATAAATTATATCGAAATGTACCTACCATCCCGCTCTCCTTAGAAATCCCATTATCTTTACCGAACTCTTCTACTACACCTACTTTAGATGAAATTGGTCACTACCTTTGGTATTCATTTGGTGTAACACAATTATGTCAGCTAAATAGCGAGAGAAATGTATTACGAAGATCTATTCCTTCAGGCGGCGCTTTATATCCGAATGAATTGTATATCTATTTAAAGATCGACGATTATCCAGACGGTATTTACCATTACGACGCCGCGCATCACCGACTTATCTTACTTCGGGAAGGAAATTTCGATTCTTATTTAGCAGACGCACTCGGTAATCGCTGTAATATACATGATTGTTTCGGTGCCGCATTCGTATCCACTATGTTTTGGAAAAACTTCTTTAAATACAATAACTTTTCATATCGCCTTCAAGGATTAGATAGCGGGGTTCTCATTGGACAATTACTAGAATGTGCAAAACAGTTCGGTTATACGAACGGCGTATACTTTCAATTTCTAGACCGTGCACTGAACCGTTTACTCGGATTGTCAGAAGGTGAAGAAAGTGTGTATGCCGTTATTCCTTTAAGTACAGAGCCAGAAACTAATTGGTTTCACAATGATTACCGTGAAAATAAAACAGTTACTTCTCATGAGTTGTTGCAACAAATTCCGCCGTTAGCACATGAACATTTCGTTCGCTCAAAACATGTAGGTGAATATCCGATGATAACAAAAATAAATGAAGCTTCTATGATCGAATCGACAGCACACTTCCAAACACTACATCATGAAGAGCACTATCAACATAATGCGTACGCTGTACAGCTACCAAAAGTAGAACGGTTATCGTATGATTTCCTACAACTTTGTAAAAAACGATATTCTCCTGATGCGGACTTTATTTTAACGAAATGGGATGCAGCCGAGCTCGCTACTTTACTACAAGAAGCGAGCCTCTCCTTCCCCTATTACAACGACCTTGACGGTAAGTATGCAAATGAAAATGCACGCGTCTTCTTATATGGATGTTTTTATAACGTGAAAAATATTGAAAACGGGGCTTACGCTTATAATAGTAAAACACATTCGATACAACCAATTCGGTATGGAGACCTTCGTTACCCTCTTCAATCTAGTATGACGATGGATAACGTAAACCTTTTTCAAGTACCACTTTGCTTACATGTAGTCGGAAAGAAAGATTACTATACACGTGCATTAGGCTATAGAGGATATCGTATTCACCAAATGGAAGCTGGTATACTCGTTCATAAACTCGTTTTTGCAGCGACCGCGATGGGGATGGGCGGGCATCCTTTACTAAGTTTTGATACAAATTCATGTGATCAATTGTACGGTATTGATGCTGGGAATGAAACGTCTCTTATTCAAATTCCTGTTGGGGCTTATCGAGCGCGGAATTGGTTAAAAGGGGTTTTGCATAGTTAAAAGCACGCCGATGGACGGCGTGCTTTTTTACTAGATTAACTTAAAAATACTCTTAATTTGTCTAGCAAATAACCAATTTTTCGTACCGTAGTTATCATTTAAACTATCTAAATTAATAGATTGTCCGTTAGCAAACTTTAATTCTAACGTTGTATTTTTGTCATTTGTTTTTAAATTACTATTTGTAATATCATCATACTTTAATTTTTCAATCTCAATATATTCGTCTTTTTCTTGTCCGATCACGACATGGTCTTGGAAGAAGAAAAACACTTCTACTTTTTTACCGAAACAAAATACATTTTTCGTATAAATTAATGTCGCATTATCAAGTCCGACGCATACTTCTTTCATCTCTTCCACAACGTGTCCAAAGTCTTCTTCTTGTCTTGCGTTTGATTCAGCAATCCATTCTTCGATTGTTTTCATGTTAATTGCCATACTGTGCCCCCTGGTTCGTTCATTGCTTTTTTTAAAAATAAATACTATATGAAAATATAAGCGATAAGTACTATGTTTTCAAGGGTGAACGGTATATTCAAAATAAAGTTAAATTTCAAAGTAATCTACTAGAGGCACCGATTTCATTATATTTTAAACGTTTGAACGAGACATTCTTCATCATCGATTAACTGTGTTTTCTCATCAAATACGATGTTTAGCTCCCTATATACTTTCTTCCAAAAAGAAACAGCTGGTACATTTTTCACAAGTTCGATAACGAAATACTGTCCTCGTTTCTCTTTTAGTACATTCTCAATAACTTGTTTACCAATTCCTTTTCCTTTGTACTGATTCAATATGAAAATGTCATTTATGCCAAAGTCGTTTTCCTTCTTCAAAAACGGGCGTTCCAACAATAATAAAAATCCTACAATACTATTTTCAGCTTTTATAAAATACGGAGTGATTCCGTCATTTCCCCAAAACATGTGCAAATCTTCGTATTCAAAAAATCCATTTGCCCCAATCTTTATATTAGGAGTGAATGTAGAGAGATCATGAAGATATAGTGCGTACAAATTACGTAATATTTCTTTTTCAGATTCTTGAACGGTTTGAAGTGCTACAAACATTTTTAATAATCCCCTTCCCTATATGTAACTGTTTCTCCCTCTTTATTATTCGCTAAAAAAGTTTACCTACCTTTGCAAAAAAAATAGCACTTAAAAAGTGCTATTCTGCTCTCCTTGCCGCTTGCTGAATTGGGTCCCAAACGCTGTTATATGGTGGTGCATAACTTAAATCGACATCTTCTAAATCATAAATGCTCATTTTATTGAAAAGTGCCATCGCGATCACATCAATACGTTTATCTACGCCTTCTTCTCCAATTACTTGCCCGCCCAACAATTGTTTCGTATCAGAGCGATATAGTAGTTTCAAGTAAAGTGGTTTTGCATTTGGATAATAGCCCGCCATATTTGTAGAATCTACTTTGACCGTTTTATACGGGATATGTAGCCCTTTTGCTTCTTTTTCATTTAAGCCTGTTCTTGCGAGCGTCAAATCCATAAATTTAATAATACCTGTGCCTAACGTACCTTTAAATGCTCTTCGTTTATCAAGCATATTCAGTCCAGCAAGTCGCCCTTGTTTATTAGCAGTCGTTCCGAGCGGGATATGATCATGAATTTCCTTTATAACGTGGTAATGTGTTGCGCAATCACCGGCTGCATATACGTCTTGCACATTCGTTTGCATATATGCATTTACTTCGATTGCCCCTTTATAATTTGTACGTATATTTGTTCCTTCAAGAAAATCAGTATTCGGCTTCACTCCAACCGATACTAAAACAAGATCTGCTTTATACGTACCTTTATCCGTTTCAATTTGTTCCACTCTTTCATTTCCTTTAAATGCTTTCACATTTTCATTCGTTAAAATTTCAATATTGTGTTTATCTGCTTCTTTATGTATATATTCAGCCATATCTGCATCATAAATCGTACCGATATGATCATTTCGCTCAATCATTCTTACTTTCTTACCAAGTTCGACGAATGTTTCTGCCATCTCCAGTCCAATCGCACCACCGCCAATAATGGTTACATCTTCAACTTTATTCGTTTCTAGCGTTTTTAATATACGCTCAGCATCTGGAATTGTTTTTAAAAGATGAACACCTTGCAAATCTCGACCTTCCCACTCTGGCATAACAGGACGTACGCCAGTTGCAATTAATAAACGATCGTACGGAAATTCAAAAATATCTTTCGTCTTCGTATGCTCTGCGTACACCACTTTCTTTTCCGTATCTACTTTCGTTACTTCATGTCGTACTTTCGCATCAATTCCATATTTATCACGAAACGTCTTTACGTTGCGCGCGATTAACTTTTCAGTTGAAGCGATAGCACCACTAATGACATACGGTAATCCACACTGAGCGTATGAATAAATTTCACCTTTTTCTAACGTTACAACAGTTGCATTTTCATCGTTTCTAACAATTTGCATAGCTGCACTCATACCAGCTGCATCTCCGCCAATAATGACATAGTTCACTTTACCACTCCTTCTTTTTTTACATACTCTTTACGTTTTCCATATTTTATAGAAATAACACCTACTTCCATTGTAAAGAAAGAGGATTTTATCTTCAAATTTGGTGCACAAACCTATGCCCGAATAGGTAGCCGTCGTGTCTCATAAACAACATGTTTAATATGCTATAACAGTTACTATTGAAAGTAGGTGAAATATATGTGCGCCGGCCTTCTCGCCCAGCTTCCAGATGAACCGCAAGAACCAAAAGAACCGAAACCCGCCCTCTCACTTGACCAAGAATTTTCCATTAATGCGACAATATACAGCGCTCGTGCCTGGTTATCTAACGATGATACGTTTGCGCAAGATATTTGGAAAGCTACCCAATTCGCTTCAGCATCACATGCTGGCAAGTCTATCTTTCCAGTCGGTTCAGTTAAAATTCTGAACTTCTCTGACGATACAATAACTGTTACTGCTTCACCAGAATCAGATCATGCGCTCAAAATAGTCGTACCCCCCCATTCCGAGGCAGCCCTAACATCTGGTCCTTTATCACATATACAAGCTAGTACATCAGGAGGATCAAGTAAAGTCACATTTCTCTTTCACATCTTTTTCTCAAGGGATCCTGGTTCAGATAAATAACCATAAAAAAGGTACAGTTATGCACTGTACCTTTTTCACATGTTTATTCTCTTGATTTGATGAGTTCAACATTATAAGTTTCAATATCTGTTAGCTTTCCTGTAAAATATGGATTTTCTCTATACCAAGATTGTTTTGAAAAATACGTTTGCATATCTTTCGTCTGAAAAATATGTCCATGCCTTGCATATATTTCATTTCTAGCAATTTTCAACTGTTCTTTCGATAAATATGCTAAATCTGTACTCGTTAATTTTCGAATATCACTATCTGGGAAAATGAAACCATTATATACATACGGAGTGGTAGATGGCGGAGTAACATTATAAACAACTGTTTTTTCTGTACTTTTCTTTTGAAATGGAAGATTATAAGACGGAAGTGCCGTTACCGTTTCTACCTTCGTCGTTTCCCTTCCATTTTCTCCATTTCGTTCTAAATAAATCGTCGTACTTCCATCAGTCGCTATAGGCCCCCATGTAATTTCTTCTCCTGCCAGTGCTGTAACTGGTTTTTGATTTACGTACAATGTTGCACCAGGCGCGTTCGTTTGAACTGTAATATATTGACCTTGCAACGTTAAATCTATCATTACGTTATTTTGGCTTTGTTTCATAAGTACAACCTTTTCCTCACGCGATAGTTTTACATAATCATTTTTATATTCTGATTGAAACACTTGATTGCCCGGAAGAAACGGCCCATATTGCTTCTCAAACTTTTTGTCATCTGTCTTATCAATTTCTTTTCCGTTCATTTTTAACGATACGCCTTTTTCATTTGTAAGCAAAGTGGTATAGTACGTCTTCACTTTCAATTTATACCGATCAAATATAAAGAAATACTTTCCGTCTTTCGTTAACGAAAAATCAGCTCTTTCTATTCCGTCCCGTTGTTTTTCACCTTGTCTCAAATATTCTTTTAATTCATTCACATACGATGGATTTTCTTTTATATATGAAAATAGAGGCGTTAAACTCTCTTTTGTTATCATAACCGATTGATCATCTGCCGTAATGATCTCAGCTAATTTCTCTCCGTCCCTCTCTTGTAAAATCGTAATCATCCGATCTACTTGTGCCACCTGCGTATAATACGATGATCCGTACAAATATAATCCAATAATCGCTATAACAAATAGTGCTAACAGTGTAATGCCAACCTTTGCACCACCGCTCATGTTCTTCTTTACTACAGGACTTCCCCTCTTCGTCCCGCAGTTTTGACAAAATTGCACACCATCTTCAAACTGAATTCCGCACTTTGTACATACATTCATCCAGTCAACCACCTTTTCATTAGAAGCCAGTTATTCCCTGTGTTAAGGCTTGAATTATCGTGCTAATGTAAGACCAAAGTACAATAAATGTTGCAATTCCAATTAAAACATTTGCAATAATAAGTGTGTACACGAGATCTAATCCGCCATTGTCTAGCTTTAATATGGCTACAGTTATACTAATCCCTATATAAGTTGCAGCTACCGATAATAATATCGGTAAGAAAAAGATTAATAAGAAACTAAAAAGAAAAGAAAGGACTAATATAGCAATAGCCGGCGTCGCTAGCGTTCCCCATATACCGAATACTTCAAGAAACGAAAAAGATGATTTCATCATCTTACCACTTACAAAAATAATAAATCCGACAAATAAAGTTAAAATTAATAAAAAGAAAAAGACCGTTATAGATTCTACAAAAAATGTGGGAGTAGATATATCTGGTGCAAATGTTCTCGTAACTGCTGATGCTGCACTCATCATTCTATAAAAAATACATGCTCCTAAAAAACAAATAAGAACAAGACTTACAATTCCATTTCTTACTTCAATCGTGCCGCTTTTCATAATCGCTGTCGGTGCTTGTAATGCATGTTTAAAAAATTGAAAATAGCCGCTCGCAAACCGCTTCGCTTGCTCTACCGTTTCATTTGGCCGAGTTTCCTTTACTTGTGCCGCGCGTGCTTGTTCCGGCCCTTCTTCTTGACCACTACTTGCCACTACTTCTTCCGTTAACGAATGTCCACAATTCCCGCAAAACTTTGCCTCTGCTGCATTTTCTGTATGACATGACGGACATTTCATTCTCTCATCCCTCCTTAAGCATATACCATATAGGGTGTTACAAATTCAATATATGACTTTGTACATAAAACATGACTACAAGAAAAAGATTCTGAAATCCTTCTTTCAAAAGAAATTATATATGCTAGCAATCTTGAAAAATAATGCTATTATGAAACAGAACAAATAACATTTTTAACAGATTGGATGAAAGACAATGGAATTGGTAAACTCAATTTTTCAAATACTCCTTACAAGCGTAATCCAATTATTTTCCTTAATTGGCGTTATCATTGTAATTGGATTTCTATTAGGTTATTTAGAATCACTAACACGAATGTATTGGTCGAGGGCTTTCGGAAGAAAAGGATTCCTTTTAACGGCGTGGATTGGTGTTCCGATCCACGAACTTGGACATGCCATTATGTGCGTACTGTTCCGTCATAAAATTGTAGCAACGCAGTTTTTCCCAACAGATACAAGTCAAGGAGCATTAGGTTACGTACAACATCAATACAATCAAAAAAGTGTGTATCAACGAATTGGGAATTTCTTCATCGGCATCGGGCCTATTATTTCTGGTATTACTGCATTAATCCTTTTAATGCGCTATTTCGTACCAGAATCATATTTTTTATTTAATACAACTCTCGAAAAAACGATCGCTTCTACTTCTATTAATGTAGAAATGATTCAAAACATGCTCTTGTCGACGTTTGTATTATTGAAAAGCTTATTTACAATCGGCAATTTATTGAATCCTTCCTTTTGGTTATTTTTATTTATCGCCATTTGTATTTCCGCACATATCGCTTTAAGTAAACCAGACATTAAAGGATCAATAGACGGAGTTATCGTCATGTTTATCGTTTTATTTTTATTCAACATCATAGCGGGACTGTTTCAATACGACAGTAACCAGCTAATTGGACAGGTTATGAAATATAATATGTATCTCATTGCGTTTTCTAGTGTAGCACTGCTTTTCTCTTGTCTTTCTACACTCGTTAGTTTTTCGTTTTATAAAATAAGAAGAGGGCGTTCTTTTTGAACGCCCTCTTCTTATTAATTATTCCCCTTATAATCACAATGCTCAACAGGCACACGAGCATGCCCTTCTTCATCGGTACACCATGACTGTGATTGGAATGCAAGAAAGATACCAATCCATTCTTCTTCCTTTTCAAAGTGAATGAGTATCCCTCCGTCTTGCCATATGCCATTATCACCTTTCCATTTCTCTACATTCCCTTGATTCATGTGAATATCATGTATACCGTTTCCTGGTTTGAAATGAAAATAGGAATCTGGTGTGTTTTCTTCTGGTCCCCATCTTTCACCAAACGCGTAAATAATCGCTTTTTCTTCTATCGCTCGCTTTATATAACGTTCTATTTTTTCGTTTAAATCATTATCTGCTCCTGCTTTTTCGGGAGGCAAAGGAATCATTTGTTTTGAGTCAAATAGATTTCCTCTTACATAATCTAAAGCTACTTTCGGTTCATTATTTTTTACTTCCGTAAAACCAAATGGTAATGTCGGTAAAATATGAATCGCCTCTGACCTAATATTGTTATTCGCAAAATATAAAACTTCTGACGGATAACTTTGCGACTTTACGTTAATAGCAATACGATAATCTACTCCAGTCTCGCCCTGTAAATGAACTTGATAATGAGGTGTCTTCCCTTTTCCAATCTTTGATTGTATAACTGTACCTTTTAACACACCGTAGTTTTTTAGGGGCATACATTTCATCTCCTATTCATCTAAAATCGGCAAGGATACCCCCTACTTCAATCGTGTGAAGGGCGATAGCCCAACGATAAGTGGGGGAGGAATTGCCGGCAGATACGGTATGGTACGTTAAAAATCCTAAGATTCTGTACCATATCAAGTATCTGAAACTTCCACCTTGCCTCCTACTTTCTCTACTTAAGTTGTTTGCTTTCACTAAAAATCTGTTACAATTTAATTAGTGAAAGGCGGTGAAAATAATGCCTACAATTACTGCAAAAATACAAATCCATGTTTCCGATAATCAAGCTGAAAGTCTAAAGATAACAACGAACGCTTACCGCAAGGCTTGTAATTGGTTATCAAAACACATATTTGAAACAAAGAACCTTAATCAAGTAAATCTCAATAACTTATATTATTCTGATTTGCGAAATCAATTTAGGTTAAAAAGTCAAATGGCTCAATCTGTGATGAAAACTGTAATTGCTCGTTACAAGTCGGCTAAATCAAATGGACATGAATGGTCTTTGATTGACTTCAAACTTGCAGAATATGATTTAGTCTGGAATCGAGATTATTCACTAACCAAAAACCAATTTAGTGTAAACACGCTTGAAGGTCGCCTAAAACTAAATTATGAGCGTAAGGCTATGAAGAAATACTTCAACAGCACTTGGAAATTTGGTACTGCTAAATTAGTGCATAAGTACAAAAAGTGGTTCTTACATATCCCGATGACAAAAGAGTACCAAACATTAGATTTCGCAGATGTAAACAACATCGTTGGTGTTGATTTAGGAATCAACTTCCTTGCAACCACTTATGATAGTCAGGGCAAAACAACCTTCTACAACGGAAATATTGTTAAACATAAGCGTGGTAAATTTAAAGCTACTCGTAAGCAATTACAAACACGACAAACACCATCTTCTCGTAAGAAAATAAAACAAATTGGCTCAAGAGAAAACCGTTATGTAACTGATGTAAACCATCAAATTACAAAGGCACTCGTTGAGGCATACCCTAGAGGTACTATGTTTGTTTTAGAAGACTTAACAGGGGTTCGTTCTGCGACAGAGAAAGTACGAGTGAAAAACCGCTATGTTTCTGTATCTTGGGCTTTCTATCAGTTCCGTCAAATGCTTGAGTATAAAGCTGAATTGAATGGACAAAAGGTAATTGTGGTAGATCCCAAATATACTTCCCAAACTTGCCCTAAGTGCGGAAACATTGAAAAAGCGAATCGTAATAAAAAGCTACACACTTTTAAGTGTAAAAATTGCCAATACCAATCAAATGATGACCGTATTGGTGCGATGAATCTACACCGTAAGGGAATTAAGCATATCAGTGTAGTTACCACAGGAGTATAGCTCTTGTGGTAGGGGCGAAGTCAACCGTCCTTATGCTCCACCATACTAAGGTAGGAGAGCATTGCTCGTTCGTACTACTGGGTAGGAATAAGCGTAGTTGCTCTCTATGAGGGTAGAAGCACTGTCGAACTCCGACAGACGCAAGCCCCCACTTCAAACGACCCGTAAGGGTGTTAAGTGGCGGGTTGTTGACTTAGTAGAAGCTTTTCATATTTAAAACATTATCCATTCATAAAAAAAATCCTCCTATGTTAGGAGGATTTTTAATTTCTCAACATATACCAAACAATAACCTCTACCACTACAAGCAAAACCGCACCAAAGATCATTAACGTCGTCTTCTTTAATAGTTCATTTTCACGGTAAGGGATATTACATAAGTAAGCACCTAATGTAATCCGTGATGGACAAGCGATTGTCGCTACTGATGATGCGGTGTTTTGAAGTGTTGTGACATATTGCCACGGGAGTGCTACGTTTTGTGCGGTTTGCATTTGTAGTTTTATAAACATTGCATTTGATCCTGCGTTACTACCTGTTAAAAATCCACCAATAGCGCCAATAAACGGAGCAACAAAAACGAAAAAGGTTCCAAATGTTTCACCAGCTGTTTTTGCAAGTAATGAATGCATGCCAGATGCACCCATTAGTTCTGAAATGGCGATAAACATTGTCGTCGTAATAGCAAATGGAATCCATTGTTTGATCGTTTGTGAGAATGATTGTTTAATAATATTAGACGGGATGCGGAAGAAAATAATAGTAAATAAGCAAGTCATACCGAGCCAAAATCCTGGTGAATATAGTAACTCTAGTTTATAAGAGTATGATTTCAAATCAAGAACCGCATATGATCTGAACAAATCATGTAATGCTGGAACGAGGCGAGAAAGTAAAATACAAACTGTTAGAAATATATAAGGGCTAATAATTTTTATAATGGATACTTCTCTCTCCGTTGCAGCGGCATGTTCTGTTATAAGATTTTGCCCACTTTTTCCTTTTAATTTAATGATAAGAAAGCCAAATGTAATCGTAACGATAGAACTTAATATCCCGGCTAGTTCAACACTTACGTATGCATTAGAAAGATAGATTCCGAGAGAAAATAATAGAAAGAACCCTACTCCTTCTTTCCACTTTTCTATAACCGCTTGCCAGCCGCCAACAACGTGTAAAGAAAGAATAACGAAGTAAGCAAACATCGGAATACTTAATAGCGCTGTATTTGTACCAAGTGTTGTAAGAGGCATATTTATTAGCTGCGAACCGATAATCGTACCCGTTGCCATTGCGCCCCATGAACTAGCTAGTAAGCCGATAAATGAGAGCAGTACAGCTTGAAATGGTTTATAGCCTAGCGAAAGAAAAATAGGTGCTGCAACCATGAATCCAATACCAAATCCACTTACTGATTCAATAAGCGGACAAATGCCAAAACACATAAGCAGCATTTGTAATAAGCGATCATGTGTGATTTCTTCTAAAAAACGTGCTACTTGATCGATGTATCCCATTTTGTTCATGAGGTGAAATAAAAAAATACCGAAAAATAAAACGTACCCGACAATAAAACAAATTAACCATCCTTTAATCGTTGCGTGCACAGTTTCACTTATCCCTAATCGAAACGTTGGCGAGAGTAAAACGATTCCGACAGACACAGCATAAGAAATTAACGAGGACCTTAATGACGTTTGTTTAAATAAAAATAAACAAATGAAAATCATCATAATTGGGATAAGTGCCAACAATATGGCCATGTTATCATCTCATTTCGTTTAAAATACAATTTTTAACTATTATATAACAGATGTTGTAATTTTCAATTGTTTTTAAGACAGATTTAAAAAAGGAGCCAAACGGCCCCTTTTCATTCACTCCCATTTTCTATTATCCTGAAAAACTGTCTGCTGTCCGATTATTTTTTTCAACACAACAAACACAATGTAAGTACATATTGCTTGCAATGCAATATTCCAAAATTTCATTAATGTAAATGAATGAATCCGTAGAAATAATTCGTTTAATAATACAATCGAAACGATACTAAATAATTCTATACTAATCGAAAATAGACATATTTCTAAAATAGACTGTTCTTGAATGCGATTTAAGTTGGAAAAGATAAATACATATCCTAAAAATAGAGCCATCAACTCTATTTTCGTCATGCTAATGAGCCAAGCGTATAGCGGTACAGTTAAAAGAAGATATAGTAGTTTACGTCTTAGCATGCCTTCTCACCCTCTAAATTATATGTATTTTCTGTATATTCTAACATTCATTATGCAAAACAAAAAGAAGAGACTACGCCTCTTCTTTTTGTTTTGTTGCCTGTATTAATTCACATATTTCTTCTCGTTTTTCATTTTCTAATAGCTCAATCACTTTACTTCCAACGACAACACCGTCACATATTGTAACCATTTCTTCTACATGTTCTTTTGTTGAAATGCCAAATCCAGCGACTACTGGTAAGTTGACGTGTAATTTTACTTTTTCTAAGTAACTATGAATCTCCTCTTTAAAGTTTTGACGTACTCCCGTTACGCCCGCTACTGTAACAGCATAAACGAACCCTTCTGATTCACTCGTGATTTTTTCAATTCTTTCAATAGGGCTCGTTACGGTAACGAGTGGAATAAGCGCAATGTTTGCCTCTCGAAGTAACGGCGCAATAATATTTTGTTCTTCATACGGTAAGTCTGGAACGATAATACCATCCACACCGGCCTCTAAGCACTTCTCTACAAATCGTTCTTTTCCAAATGCGAGTACTGGATTTAAATATGTCATGAGTACAAACGGAATTTGCACTTCTTCCCTTACCTCTATTAATGCTTGAAAAATTCCTTTTACTGTTATACCGCTATCTAGCGCTCGCTTCCCTGCTCTTTGAATCGTTGGGCCATCTGCAACTGGATCTGAAAACGGGATACCAATTTCAACGATGCTTGCTCCTGCTTCGTCTAGAAAACGAATTCTTTCTTTTAATTTCTCAAGTCCACCATCTCCGCCCATTACGTACGGAATAAATGCTTTCTTACCATTTTCAAACGCTGCTTTAATTTTTTCTACTCCCATTTTTCACACCTCTTCCATATAACGTTTTATACTCTCTACATCTTTATCACCGCGGCCTGATAAGCAAATGACAAGTCCTTCGTCTTTCTTCATTTGCGGCGCTAATTTTAATGCATATGCGACAGCATGTGAGCTTTCTAAAGCCGGAATAATTCCTTCTTTTTTCGTTAATAATTGAAATGCTTCTAACGCTTCATCATCAGTAATTGAATGATAAGAAACGCGGCCAATATCTTTTAGCAAGCTATGTTCTGGACCAACACCTGGATAATCGAGTCCTGCTGAAATAGAGTGCGCTTCTTGAATTTGCCCTTCTTCGTTTTGCAGAAGATACATCATTGATCCGTGTAAAACACCGACGCTTCCTTTCGTTAAAGTTGCTGCATGCTTTTCTGTATGAACGCCTTTCCCTGCTGCTTCTACGCCGTAAAGAGCGACCTCTTCATCGTGTACGAACGGATAAAACATGCCCATCGCATTACTACCACCGCCAATACAAGCAACGACTGCTTCTGGTAACTTTCCTTCTAACGCCTCATATTGTTTTTTCGTTTCATTTCCAATTACACTTTGGAAATCACGGACAATTTGCGGGAATGGATGTGGCCCGAGAACGGATCCCATAATGTAGTGTGTATCGTGCACGTGTGAAACCCAGTAGCGAAGCGCCTCGTTCACTGCATCTTTTAATGTGCCGCTACCTGCCGCTACACTTTCTACTTTCGCTCCGAGTAATTCCATTCGGAACACATTTAATTTTTGACGTCTCACATCTTCCTCTCCCATAAAGATGACGCATTCTAATCCGAGTAGGGCACATACAGTAGCAGTTGCCACTCCGTGTTGTCCTGCTCCTGTTTCAGCGACAACTTTTTTCTTGCCCATTCGTACTGCAAGTAGTGCCTGACCGATTGTATTGTTAATTTTATGAGCTCCTGTATGGTTCAAATCTTCACGTTTTAAATAAATCTTTGCACCACCGCAATACTTCGTCATATTTTCAGCGAAATAAAGCGGTGTTTCCCTTCCAACGTACGTTTTTAAATAATGATTTAATTCCTTTTGAAACGCTTCATCTTGCATCGCTTCTTTATATGCTTCTTCTAGTTCTAATACAGATTGCATTAACGTTTCTGGAACGTATCGTCCTCCGTATATACCGTAGTGACCTTTTTCATCTGGATATGCGTAGTTCATTTGGAACACTCCTTCGATTTTATAATAAATTGTTTTATTTTCTTTAGATCTTTCTTTCCTTCTGTCTCTACTCCGCTACTTACATCGACCATATATGGCCGAACAGTTCGAATTGCTTCTTCTATGTTAAGGATGTTTAATCCACCAGCTAATATCGTTTTCTTTCGCAACTCTTTTGGCATATGCTCAAGTAATTCCCATGAAAATGTCTTTCCATTTCCTCCATGAAACTTTTCTTTCGGGCTATCAAACAATATATAATCCGTTTCATATGTTTGAGCGCTTTTCATATCACTCTCTGAAGTTACTCCTAGCGATTTTATAGACGGAATATTCAATCTTCTAATTTGATGATTCTCTTCATCCCCATGTAGTTGCACATGCGTTAACCCGCACTCATCTGCAATCTTCTGAATCACTTCAACTGATTCATTTACGAAAACCCCGATTTTTAATACGTGTGCTGGAAGCTCCCCAATAATTTCTTTCGCTAGCCCCAGAGTAATTTTCCGCTTACTTTCTGCAAAAACAAATCCGATTGCATCTGCTCCGTATTCGCAAGCACATTTTGCTGTTTCAACATCAGTAATACCACAAATTTTCACTTTCATATATTCACCTTACAATCTTCAAAAAAGCTACTAATAGAAGATGATGTCATAAGTGCCTCTCCAACTAATACACCTTTTGCTCCAGCTCTTTTAACGCGGGTAATATCTTCTTTTGAATGAATGCCACTTTCACTAATCCAAAGTAATTTCTCCTCATTCAATCGTTTTCCTAACTTTTCAGTTTGGCTTAAATCTACTTCGAACGTTTTTAAATTACGATTATTAATGCCAATAACATGTGGATTTAGTTGGATCGCAGTTTCTAATTCCTGTTCATCATGAACTTCAACAATCGCTTCCAATCCTTTTTCTAACACGTAGCTATACAACTCTTTTAACTTTTCTTTCGTTAACGCTGCTACGATTAGTAAAATAATATCTGCTCCCGTTTCATACGCTCTATCGATTTGAATCTTATCGATTATGAAATCTTTACATAAAAGCGGAATGTTACTTTCTTCTCTTGCTGTTTGTAAATCGTGAAACGATCCTTTAAAAAATTGACCATCTGTTAAAACAGATACTGCTCCTGCCCCACAGTCTTCATATGTTCCCACTTGTTTTCGTACGTCAACGTGTAAATTGATATCTCCTTTTGATGGTGATGCTCGCTTTACTTCTGCAATGACAGTAAACTGCTGTAACGCTTCTACAAGTGAATGTGTCTTTCTTTTTGTTTTGACTGGTGTATACGTTTCATATAACTCCGCAACTTCCTTTTTCTTCTGTTCTACAATTTTATCTAAAATCGTCCCCACTTTAGTTCACCCTTTCTAATTTTTCGTTGCTTGCTGCAATTAATAAGTTTAATTTGGTTAATGCTTTTCCAGAGTCAATGCTATGTGTTGCTAGTTTAATTCCTTCTTCAATCGTTTCTGTTTTTCCATTTGCAAAAAGGGCTAGACCTGCATTTAATAACACTGTATCGCGGTAAACACTCTTTTCTCCACTCAATACGCCGACTGTAATCTTTGCATTTTCTTGTGAATTCCCCCCTCTAATTTCTTCATTTTTCACTCTTGAAAAACCATAATTTTCTGGATCAATATTCATTTCTACTATTTCATTATCTTTTAAAAGGACTACTTGATTTTCCCCTTGTAATGACGCTTCATCTAAAAAACCACTTCCATTTACGACAAGCGCTTGTTTCCGGCCTAACTTTTGTAATACTTGTGCAACTGGTAATAACATATCTCGTTTATAAATACCGACAAATTGTGTTTCTAAATTCACTGGATTTGTTAAAGGACCAATTAAATTAAAGATTGTCGGCACGTTTAACTCTTTTCTTATTTTCATAATGCGCCTTAGTGCTGGATGCATTGCTGGTGCAAATAAGAAGGCAATGCCCACATGCTCTAGTAAATAATCAATCTCGTTTGGCGTACTACTAATATTTACACCTAGTTCTTCTAATAAGTCTGCACTTCCTGTTTTACTAGAAACGGCACGATTACCATGTTTTGCAACCTTTACACCTGCTCCTGCCAGTACGAATGCTGATGTTGTGCTAATATTAAACGTTTGAGCACCGTCACCACCCGTCCCGCAATTGTCCATTGCTCCTTGTATATGGTTCGAAAACGGCAATGCCTTTTCGCGAAGAGCTCGAACGAGACCGTATATTTCTTCTGCAGTTTCACCTTTCGCTTTCAGTAAGACTAAGAAAGCTGCAATTTCACTTTCTAATATGTTTTCACTTAATAAAAGTAGTCCTGCTTTATACATTTCCTCTTCTGTTAAATGTTGACCCTCCACTAATTTACGAAGATAGTTATTCATACTCTTTCCTCCTCTTTTACTTCTGTTAAAAAGGCACGTATTAACTTTCCGCCTTCTTCTGTTGCGATTGATTCCGGATGAAACTGTAATCCGAAGAGCGGATAATAATTGTGACAGACTGCCATTATTTCTCCGTCGTCCATCGCTGTCGCTAATATGTCAAAACAATCTGGCAAGCTCGTTTGCTCTGCAACAAGGGAATGATAGCGCATCGCCGTCAGCGGCTGTGTAACGTATGAAAAGATTGACGTTCCGTTATGTTTCACACGCGATGTTTTTCCGTGTTTAATACGTTCTGCTCTAACAATGTCTCCTCCAAATGCGGCTATGATCGCTTGGTGGCCAAGACAAATCCCTAATATGGGAACGTTCTTATAAAAATGACGAATCACTTCGATACAAATACCAGCATCCTCTGGTTTTCCTGGTCCTGGTGAAAGCACAATTCCTGTTGGATTCATCTCTTCTAGCTGTTCTATCGTTATTTGATCATTTCTTACGACTACAATATCTTCTTCGTATTCACCTAACAGTTGATACAAGTTATAAGTAAATGAATCATAATTATCAATTAGTACAATCATTTCATTACCTCCAATAGCGCTCTCGCTTTATTTAATGTTTCTTCATATTCAGCTACTGGATCTGAATCGTAAACGACTCCTGCTCCGGCCTGAACGTATGCTTTTTCATCCTTTACGACCATCGTTCGAATGGCAAGTGCCATATCAAGATTCCCTGAAAAACTAACGTATCCAACTGCTCCGGCGTATACGTTTCTTTTTTCATTCTCTAGCTCATTTATAATTTCCATCGCTCTAATTTTCGGAGCTCCAGAAACTGTCCCTGCTGGTAAGCAATACGCTAACGCATCAAATCCGCTCGTTTGTTTTCGCAATGTTCCGTAAACTTCAGATACAATGTGCATAACGTGAGAATATTTTTCTACTTTCATATATTTATCTATCGTCACGGATCCAATTTCACTCACTCTGCCAATATCATTTCGCCCAAGATCTACAAGCATCATATGCTCCGCTCGTTCTTTCTCATCTTCCAACAGTTCTTTTTCGATTTCCTCATCTTCCCTCTTCGTTTTCCCCCTCGGCCTCGTACCAGCAATTGGATTCGTCATCACTTTATTCTCCCTTACTGATAGCAAACTTTCCGGTGAAGAACCGAGTACAACATAATCTTGAAAATCGATATAGAACATATATGGTGATGGATTTGCAATTCGAAGTTTTCGGTATAACGCGAATGGATCACCAATACATTCACTTTGCAAACGCTGTGACAGTACGACTTGGAATATGTCCCCAGCTCTTATATGTTCTTTCGCCATTTCTACCATCTCACAAAACTCTTTTTCCGTTATAGAAGAAGTGAATGATAATGTGGATTGTATTGCATTTACTTCAGCTTCTTCTCCTTGTAGCACTTCCTCTTTGTATACTCGTAGCCTTTCGTATACTTCCTCATAATCTGCTGAATCATCTTCCCTGCATACATATACAAACGACAACTTTTGGCGTAAATGATCGTAAACGATAAACTCACGATATAGTAAAAGGTGTACTTCCGGAATATTTAATGGGTCGTGTAAATCCGCTCCAATGTTTTCATACTGCCGAATGACATCATATCCAATATAACCAACTGCTCCTCCGCAAAATGGAAATGGGCTATCTACTTGTGATGATGCGATTACTTCTTCTAACACTTGTAGTACGTTACCTTTTAACTTTTCTGTTTGCCCATATATCATTCTTTCTACTTCCGTACCAACGCTTGTCACCTCTCCATAAGGATTACATCCTAAGTAAGAATAACGCCCTTTATCTTGATGAAGCTGTGAACTTTCTAATAAAAATTTCTTCTTCCCTTTCATACGTCTATATAAAGAAATTGGCGTAATGCTATCTCCTTCTTCTTCAGTGATTACTAAAAATGTCTTTCTCTCTCTTTTTTGTTTTATAAATTCTTCTTTCGTCATCATGTCCTTCACCTCACTCTGAAAAATAAAAAAGTCCCCTACATATCGAAAATATGTAGAGGACGATAAATATACCGCGGTACCACCTCGTGTTGGATGCAAAAGCATCCCGCTTTGTTCAGGTACAAAATTTATACCTTATCCTTGTAACGGCGGAACCCGGGTTGCCTACTGAAAATAATTGTTCAGCATACCTCTCGTAAGCCCATTCCGTATATGGCACCGTACCGGGCTCCCACCTATTCCCGGCTCTCTGTAACGTCTCCAATATACGTACTCTTCTTACTTAAACGATTTCATTTATTTAATTTTTTATACACAAAAAGGGAGTACTCATCCTATAGAAAGGACGGGTACTCCCGTGGTGCCACCTTAATTCGTTACAAATGTAACGCACTTTACCGTATCAAAAACAATACGTGTCTCTTGTATCGATGAGATCATGTCGCCAAAGCCTACTTCTTTCGTTTCGGTTTGGAAGCTCCGAAGCCCATTCCACATCAATTCCATACTGATTCGCACCAACCATCAGCTCTCTGACATGTTCATCATGTGTACTCTTCTTCATCAACGCTTGCATTTTTTTAAGTTGCACTCATTATAGACCTGACTTTTTTCACAAGTCAATACTTTTTTAAAAATTTTATTTTTCTTTCCTTTCAATATTATATTGACAAAACAACCTCTTTTTATGTAAATATAATAAATACTCTATTAAAAATAAGGTTTTTTGTATGAATATTATATATTAAAAAAGTAAAATCACATCAAAAAACGCTTACATTTCTGAAAATTCATATTTCTATATGGATTTTTCAGAATAATCATGATAGATTATAAAGTGAAACTTTAATAAGTGGGGGTTTTGTTCATCCCCCACTTATTATTAGTTGAACTAATCGGGCATTTACGGGCAGTTGATCTCCCACCTAACTTCCTTGCCCATCCAATTTTAAGGTGGGAGTTTTACTGCCCGTTCATGCGGGATAAATATGCATAACGCATCAAAAGACCTGACAAAAGAAAGGGGAACTACATGAGTACGCAGATGTTAATTTTAACTTCTATCTCTATTTACATGCTCGGGATGCTAATTATCGGCTATTTCGCTTATAAGCAAACATCCAACTTAACAGATTATATGCTTGGCGGGCGTACACTAGGCCCCGCAGTAACAGCATTAAGTGCTGGAGCAGCTGATATGAGTGGTTGGCTTTTAATGGGCTTACCCGGTGCAATGTTTAGCGTTGGATTAAGTAGTAGCTGGATTGCGATTGGCCTAACATTAGGCGCATATGCAAACTGGCTTTATGTCGCTCCTCGCTTACGTACCTACTCTGAAATTGCAAATAACTCTATTACTATCCCAGAATTTTTGGAACACCGTTTCCACGACAAATCCCATATGCTACGTTTAGTATCTGGACTTGTTATTATGATATTTTTCACGTTTTATGTAGCTTCAGGATTTGTCTCTGGTGCTGTATTATTCGAAAATTCATTTGGACTCAATTACCATGTTGGTCTTCTTATCGTTGGTGGAGTTGTCGTAGCTTACACATTATTTGGTGGATTTTTAGCTGTAAGTTGGACAGACTTCGTGCAAGGAATCATTATGGTAGTCGCTCTTATTCTTGTTCCAGTCGTAACAATTATGCACGTAAATGGACTTGGTCCAGCATTTGAAACAATTAAATCTATCGATCCGGCATTATTAGATATTTTTAAAGGTACTTCTGTATTAGGAATTATTTCATTATTCGCATGGGGCCTTGGTTATGTTGGACAACCACATATTATTGTACGCTTTATGGCGATTTCTTCTGTAAAAGAAATTAAAAGTGCACGACGTATTGGTATGAGCTGGATGATTTTCTCTGTTGCTGGAGCTATGTTTACTGGCCTTATCGGTATTGCATACTATTCAAAAGCAGGTTTAAAACTTTCTGATCCAGAAACGATTTTCGTTGAACTTGGCACTATTTTATTCCATCCACTTATTACTGGATTTTTATTAGCAGCTATTTTAGCAGCTATTATGAGTACAATTTCTTCTCAACTTCTCGTTACTTCGAGTGCAGTAACAGAAGACTTATATAGAACATTCTTTAAGCGTGATGCTTCTGATAAAGAACTTGTATTTGTCGGTCGTATGGCTGTTCTTGTTATTGCTTTAATTGGATGTGCATTAGCACTTAAACAAAATGATACGATTTTAGCTCTTGTTGGATATGCTTGGGCTGGGTTCGGTTCTTCATTCGGACCTGCTATTTTATTAAGCTTATATTGGAAACGTATGACGAAATGGGGCGCGCTTGCTGGTATGGTTTCTGGTGCCGCTACTGTTATTATATGGACTCAATTCAAATTCTTAAAAGATTTCTTATATGAAATGATTCCAGGTTTCGCTATTAGTTTACTAGCTATCGTAATTGTTAGTTTACTAACACAACCTTCAAAAGAAGTTGAAGAGCAATTTGAGAATTTCGAAAAACAACATAGTCATAATCTATAAAGGGAAAGCTCTGCTGTTATCGTATCAGCAGAGCTTTCTTTATATCAAAGTTCGACGATCTTCTGCTCGAATTTAACAATTTCTTTATGTTTCGTTAAATTAAACGTAACACTACTCCTTTATAGTATTACTATCAGCACTTATACAGAAAGGGGACTCCAATATGTTAGCAGCTTTCCAGCAACAACAAACACGAAAATTTTCACCTATCACCAATACTTCTGCGTCTTGTTTGAACATACAACCTAATCCACCTAAAATTACAATTGCTCCTTCTGTTATTTCAGTCATCGGTGTTCATATGGAAAAAAATAAGTTAAAAGTAAGAACTGGCCAAAGCACTGAGTTATCAGCTTCCGTTTTGCCAATGCAGGCAACAAATAAAGAACTTCTTTGGACGAATATGAATGCTGATGTTATCACACTGTATCCAAAGGGGGACACGGTAACGATTACTGGAAAAAGTGCAGGTAGAGCAGTCGTAATTGTCACAACTGCTGAAGGAAAGTTCCGTGACCTATGTATCATTCACGTACAACCTTATATGACAAATCCAAAGTAAAAGAGTGGCTACGAAGCCACTCTTTTACTTTATTTCAATGTGTGGATTTTTACTTTTAACAAGATTGATGAATTGCTCTTTATCTTTAGGAGAAATAATTTCTGTTTGATGTGCACCATAAACAATTTCAAGTCGATCAAATGACAATGCATGGGCTGCTATTGGATTTTTTGTATTTAAAACTTGTTTTATATCTCGTATAAATATGCGCTTTTTAACGAAACCTGATCTAATTGTAATTGTTTCTTCTCCGACGATGTATTTTGTCGAAAACCAACTCCAAATAAATAATATCGCTAATGAAATTGTAAAAAATAAAAGAAAATATTCTCTACCTGCAAATAGGGGAGCAAAACACGCTCCAATGACAACGAAAAAAATCGGATATAGCCATACATCTTTTTTTGATGGGAATTCCATTTCCTTCCCCCTTCCACACCCGTATTTATATAAAACAAAAAGAGAAGTATCACAACTTCTCTTTTCTCCTCTAACATTATAATTCCTGTGTATACGCCGGCTCGTTTACTACATTTTTTGCTGTTCGTTTTTGTTGCTGTAGTAAGAAAACAGATACACCAAATAATACGAGCATGCTACCGATAATTTGCATGGCATTTAGTCTTTCACCGAGTAAGAAGAACGCTAGTATAGATGCTCCAACGGGTTCTCCTAAAATACTCATTGAAATTGTTGTTGCATTTACGTAGTTTAATAACCAATTATTAATGACGTGTGACACTGTCGGGACAACCGCAAGTAAAAGAAAAACGGTCCAATCCCACTTCGTATAACCTGTAAAAGGCACTTGCAGTACTATATTATAAATTCCCATAAAAATACCTGCGAATGCAAAAACTGTAAAGCTGTAAATCCAGTGTGATACTTTCTTTACTGTCGTTTGCCCGATAAATAAATAACCGACAACCGCTATTACACTTAAAAAGGATAATATATCTCCATAAATTGCTTGTTCACTTAGCCCTAAATCTCCCCAACCAATACACATTACGCCTAATATCGCAATTCCCATCGTTGCAATAGCTGAGTATGTTGTTCTTTCTTTAAATAAGAAAAAACCTCCAATTAAAGATACGATTGGTTGAAGCGCTAAAATAATCGTCGAACTCGCAACTGTCGTATGCTTTAAAGATTCAAACCATAATAGAAAATGAAGTGCTAAAAAGAAACCAGATCCAATTAAAAATCCCCAATCTTTTATTTGAATCTTACTAAACTCTTCCCGTTTTTTCCATACGATAGGCAGCATAATAAGTACGATAATCCATAAGCGGTACATACTTAAAATAGAAGATGGTGCTGAGGACATCTTTACAAAAACTGCTGCAAAAGAAATGGCAATTATAGAAATAGCTAATGGTAGTGCGATTGACTTTTCTTGTTTCAAATCCTGTCTCCCCTCTCACCTGTCAAAAATCCCACTTCATTATATCCGTTTTCTTTCGTGACTTAAATACTAATTTTTTAGATTCTTCGTACCATTATGGTAAAATAGAAATTAAGGCACCAATTAGTGAATATTTATTTCCTTTTTCACTACAAGCGTCGCTCTTACAATCGTTACAGTAAATTTTTATTTAGGGGGATCTACATGAGTCAAACAATAGGGAGAATTGAAGAAATTTCATTTTATAGCGCATCACTTCAAGAAGACGTTACACTTCTCGTTTATTTACCAGTAAATTACACACCACTGCACAAACATACAGTTGTAATTGCACAAGATGGTAGAGATTATTTTCAGCTCGGTAAAGCGCATCGTGTAATTGAGCGCCTTCGTGAAACTGAAGAAATTGACCGTACAATTATTGTCGGTATTCCATATAAAAATGTACATGATCGTAAAGAAAAATATTTCCCAAATGAAGTAAAAAATGCTGCATATATACGTTTCCTTGCTCATGAACTTGCACCATATATTGATGAAAATTATCCAACGTACCAAATGGGAAAAGGTCGTGTTTTAATTGGTGATTCTCTTGGCGGAACAGTTTCCTTTATGACTGCACTTATGTATCCGCATACATTCGGTAAAGTCGTTATGCAATCACCATTTGTGGATGAGACAGTAATGAACTTAGCAAAAGACTTCAAAGATCCACAAGCATTAGAACTGTATCACGTCATCGGCACAGAAGAAACGGCTGTAAAGCGTACTGATGGACAAGTATCTGATTTCGTAGAACCGAACCGTGAGTTAAATACACTTCTTACAGATAGAAATTTCATTACGCATTACGAAGAGTTTGAAGGTAATCATACTTGGAAATATTGGCAAACTGATTTACCAAAAGCCTTCTCTCATATTCTATCAATGAAATAATAGAGAGCAGTATTCAGAATAATTTGATATAATAGACGAAGAGATCTATTTATCTCAAAATCTAACTAGACTTACAAAGGGAGGAATTGGAACATGAAATTAGGCATTGTAATTTTTCCATCTAAAATGATTCAAGATAAAGCGAACGGATTGCGTAAGCGTTATGACCCACACTACGCATTAGTTCCGCCACATATTACATTGAAAACACCCTTTGAGACGCAAGATGAACAATTAGAATCGATTGTAAACGAGCTACATACAATCGCAGGTAAAACGAACCCTTTCACCCTTCATGTTGGGAAAGTCGGTTCATTCGCACCTGTTAATAACGTCCTTTATTTTAAAGTAGAAAAAACACCTGAACTTACTTTCTTAAATGAAGAAATGCATGGCGGGTTATTCACGCAAGAACGCGAATATGCTTTCGTACCTCACTTAACAATCGGACAAGGCTTATCAGATGCAGAGCATGCTGATGTATTGGGGCGATTACGTATGAAAGATTTCTATTATGAACAACCAATTGATCGTTTCCATCTTCTATATCAATTAGAAAATGGAACATGGACTGTACACGAAACATTCCATCTTGGAAAGGGGAACAACTAATTTGCACGCACAGATTGTACAAACGGACGAACAACTAAGAGATGCATTCTCTGTACGTAAACAAGTGTTTGTAAATGAACAACGTGTCTCTGCTGAAGAAGAGTACGATGAGTTTGAAGAAACTTCAACACACGTTGTTATATATGACAATGATGTTCCAGTTGGTGCTGGACGTTTTCGCACCCTTGATGGTATAGGAAAAGTGGAACGCATTTGCGTGCTAGGTTCCCATCGAAAAAAAGGCATCGGAAAAATTGTTATGGATGCGCTTGAAGCGTATGCAAAGGAAAATTCGCTACCAAAATTGAAACTTCATGCTCAAACACATGCTGAAGATTTCTATAAAAAACTTGGATATGTAACGAGTTCTGATGTATTTATGGAAGCAAATATCCCGCACGTCGTAATGATAAAAGAATTGTGATTTGAAAGCAGGAGGTGACCCCTCCTGTTTTTTTACATTGCTATTTTCTTTTTCTTCCGCTAAAGTTAAATGTTGATGCTATAGTTTTGAAGGTGAATATATGACACAAGAAAAATTTTCACAAAAATCGTTAACACACGCTGATATTCCGCGTGCGACATATCATACTCCGAAAACATCTACCCATTTAATTATGGAAGAAGATGTAGATGCGGCTTATTTCCGCGCTCTCGAACAACAAAATGTTTTTTTAAACGAAAAACAATTAGAAGCCGTGCGCACAACAGAAGGTCCTGTTCTTACACTAGCTGGTGCTGGAAGCGGGAAAACATCTGTTTTAACAACTCGCGTTGGTTATTTAGTAAATGTAAAACAAGTTCATCCAAGAAATATTTTATTACTTACATTTACACAAAAAGCAGCTGAAGAAATCCGAAGTCGTGTTGCAAAGTTACCAGGTATGAATCATGCAGCAAGTAGCTACGTTGTTGCTGGTACATTCCACTCTGTTTTCTTAAAATTGCTTCGTAGTCAAGGGTATAATCAGCAAATTTTAGCAAATGAAAAACATAAACAAATTATGATAAAGAAAATCTTAAAAGAATTGCGTTTAAAAGACGATTATGATTCGGAAACGATCCTCGCGATGATTTCACTTGAGAAAAACAAATTAAATCGTCCGAAAGATGTAAAGGCGGAAACGCCAGTCGAACAAGAATTTAAAGAAGTATATGAACGTTTTGAAGAGGTAAAACAACGATACAATTATATTGATTTCGATGACATCTTATTGGAAACATATTATATGTTAGAAAATAATGCTCCTTTACTAACTCAATTACAACAACGTTTTCACTACATTGAAGTAGATGAGTTTCAAGATACATCCTATGCACAATATGAAATTGTAAAATTGTTAGCCACGCCAAGAAATAATTTGTTCATCGCAGGTGATGATGATCAAGCAATTTATGGCTGGCGAGGGGCAAGTCACCAAATTATTTTATCTTTTCCAAAAGAATTTGATAACACAACAATCATTGCACTAAATACGAATTATCGATCCAATCCCTTTATCGTCGGGCTTGGAAATGAAGTTATAAAATTAAATCAAGAACGGTTTGATAAAGAGCTATACTCCGTTCGTGAGGAAGGTGTACAACCTTTTTATGCAAGACCTGCTACAACTCTTGATGAAGCAAATCAAATTTTGCAGCTCATTCAAGAAAAAGTAGATAGCGGTGACCGAAACTATAAAGATTTTTGTTTACTGTATCGCACACATTCTGTAAGCCGTTCGTTACTTGATCAGCTTACCATTCATAAAATTCCGTTTATTAAACACGGGGCGAGCCAATCATTTTATGAACATTCTTTAATTAAGCCTGTATTAGATCATTTAAGACTCGTGATTGAGCCGTTTCGACTAGAATCACTTTCAAACATATTGCCGACGATGTATATCGGACGTGATGATTGTATTTCATTTATTGAACGTGAACAATGGAAATATGGTGAAGGCCGTTTTCCTTCTCTTCTTCATTTCTTATTATTAAATCCGAGCTTAAAACCTTTTCAAGTGAAAAAGGTAAATGAGCGCATCGATTTTATTAAATTTATTAAAGAATTAGAACCGAAAAAAGCATTAAAAGAAATCATACATGGTAAAGGAAAATATTTAGAGTACTTACAAAGTAACGATCGTTCTTCCTTTACGATGCATAAAGACATACAAGAAGAAATGTTGGAAGAATTAATGGAGTCTGCAACTCGTTTCACCGATATTCCAGCTTATTTACAATTTATCGACGAGGCGATTCAAGGTCAAAAGGAAATGGAAGCATTAAAAACAATGCCGCAAAAAGATGCCGTTTCACTTATGTCAATTCATAACGCAAAAGGCCTTGAATTTCCATGTGTCTTTTTACTTGGAGCGAGTGATGGAATCCTGCCCCATACTTCTTCTTTAAAAGATGCAAATGATCGTATTACGGAAACTTCTGAAGCGTTAGAAGAAGAACGCCGATTACTGTATGTCGCCATTACACGTGCGAAAGAAGAGCTTTACATTTCTTCTCCGCAATTTTTCAGAGGAAAGAAATTAGATATATCTCGTTTTTTATATACTGTGCGAAAAGATTTACCTGAAAAGACATCCACTAAATAAGGATGTCTTTTTTTATATCACATTATGTACATCCCTCCTATATAAATTCCTTGTTTTTATCGTGAGAATTAACGTAATATCAGCCATATCCCACTCATATTGTAATAGTGTATGTCAGAACTCACGATAAGGAGTGAACATAATGAGCTGCAATTGTAACGAAGACCATCATGAACATGATTGTGATTTCAACTGTGTATCGAATGTCGTTCGCTTTATACATGAACTGCAAGACTGTGCAACAACAACATGTGGATCTGGTTGCGAAGTTCCATTTTTAGGTGCACATAACACTGCATCAGTAGCTAATACACGTCCTTTTATTTTATACACAAAAGCCGGAGCACCTTTTGAAGCATTTGCACCATCAGCAAGTCTTACTAGCTGCCGATCTCCAATTTTCCGCGTAGAAAGTATAGATGATGATGATTGTGCTGTATTACGTGTATTAACTGTAGTATTAGGTGATAACTCCCCTGTACCACCTACTGACGATCCCATCTGTACGTTTTTAGCTGTACCAAATGCAAGATTAGTATCAACCTCTACTTGCATTACTGTTGATTTAAGTTGCTTCTGTGCGATTCAATGCTTACGCGATGTTACAATTTAAAACTAAATAATGCGTTAAGTATGGATTGGGTGGCAGATAATTCTGCCACCCAATCCATGCTTAACGAGTATTATTATGTAAATTTCTTAAAATTGGGAACTTGTCTAGAACATAGAACCTGTCCTTTTCATTAACTGAAAGTAGAAACAGATAAAGGAGTGAAAAACATGTTCTCTTCTGATTGCGAATTTACTAAAATTGATTGCGAGGCAAAACCAGCTAGTACACTACCTGCCTTCGGTTTTGCTTTCAACGCGTCTGCACCTCAGTTCGCTTCACTATTTACACCACTACTATTACCTAGTGTAAGTCCAAACCCAAATATTACTGTTCCTGTAATAAATGATACAGTAAGTGTTGGAGATGGTATTCGAATTCTACGAGCTGGTATTTATCAAATCAGTTATACATTAACAATTAGTCTTGATAATGCACCTGTTGCACCAGAAGCTGGTCGTTTCTTCTTATCATTAGGTACGCCAGCTAACATTATTCCTGGATCAGGTACAGCGGTTCGTTCTAACGTTATTGGTACTGGTGAAGTAGACGTATCCAGCGGTGTTATTCTTATTAACTTAAATCCTGGTGACTTAATTCAAATTGTACCAGTTGAGTTAATTGGAACTGTAGACATCCGTGCAGCAGCATTAACAGTTGCACAAATTAGCTAGTAAAAAGCGGTATTTCTAATACAGAAATACCGCTTTTTATATGTATAATAAAAAACACTCACAGTAACATGAGTGTTTCATTCTTCATAGTGTTTTATTGTGTTCTTCTTTTTCCCACAATTGCATCCCTTTTTCTTCACAAATCCTTGTTGTTGTAATTGTTCTTGATATGCCTGTTGTTGTGCATGGTGCTGTTGCTGTATTTGATACCACTGCTGCAGGTCATATGAATTTTGCCTAGGATTATTGCTCACAGCAAACATCTCCTCTACTGTCAATTCTGTCTATTTACTATATGAACAACTCTTTATTTCCGTTCCCTCATTCTTTTAAACTCCGCTTTTTCTCTTATTATGAAAATATATTATTCTCCCATAAAATATCCTGTAATCGTTTCAATGATTGCTGCTGCTCCTGCAATAGCTAATAATGCAAGTAACGGCTCCGCAACGATAGGAATCCAATTATATAAAACTAATAAAAAAGCACTAACCCATACACCTGTACACCAATAACAGCTTAATAATTCGCCAATCCACTTTCTTAATCCTTTACCTTTCACTTTTGTAAACGTTGATACACTTCCATCTGGCTCCGTAATCTCTAATTCATCAATAAATGGTCTTCGCAAAAAGGCTGTAATTTTATCATAAACAATTAAACGAGTGAGCCTAAAGGCTGCTAACGCGAAAATAAAAAATAAAAGCCAGCTTGTAAATAGCATAATTCCACCTTCCCTTATCTTCTTTCGCCTATTTAAAAAAAAAGGTCTTGAGATTGTGACCAAATCTCCTCGACTCCAATATCTTATTAATGTAAATACAAACAAGAAGATAAGGAGTGACATTAATGAGTTGTAACGAAAATAAACACCATGGCTCTTCTCATTGTGTAGTTGACGTTGTAAAATTCATCAATGAATTACAAGATTGTTCTACAACAACGTGTGGATCTGGTTGTGAAATCCCATTTTTAGGTGCACATAACACTGCATCAGTAGCAAATACACGCCCTTTTATTTTATACACAAAAACTGGAGAACCTTTTGAAGCATTTGCACCATCATCAAGCCTTACTAGCTGCCGATCTCCAATTTTCCGTGTGGAAAGCGTAGATGATGATAGCTGTGCTGTGCTACGTGTATTAACTGTAGTATTAGGTGACGGTACTCCGGTACCACCTGGTGACGATCCAATTTGTACGTTTTTAGCTGTACCAAATGCAAGATTAATATCTACAACTACTTGCATTACTGTTGATTTAAGCTGTTTCTGTGCGATTCAATGCTTACGCGACGTTTCTATCGTAAAGTAAACTAAAAAACTATTGGGGTGGTAGAAGCTTTCTACCACCTTTACATATTTAAAAACCGGCCATACTAATCGATTGGATATCATCTATAGACAACCTAATATCTCTCATGCTATTTTGCGGCATAATAGATACAATACCATTACGATACGATATGATCGATCCAACATAAGAAACTGTAGCTGTTTTTATTCTGCACCTTACTTTCGGAATGTAATGAGGGCGGTTTAATAAAAAATGAATTTTTTCATCATTATTCATATCCTTAAATGATTTATTATACGGAACAGTTCTTACTTGTTCTTGTTGTTCTTGTTCT